>NZ_MWQL01000019.1:0-61782 GCF_002210325.1 Fibrobacter sp. UWB1 | reverse complement strand
TTACCGGAAACTATATTTGGACAAACAATCTGTCTAAATTATTGTCCGCATCCCCTTTTGTCTTTTTGATGTCGCTTTTTGTGTCGCAGGTTTTTGCGGCAAATTCAAACGATTCGACTGGTACAACTCTGACGAAATCTTCGCATGCAGAAAAGGGTGGGCTCCTGGCAAACCTTCATGCCGTCCGCGAAGACGAAGCGATTCATCGCGGAAACTTTTTGACGGGTGCCACCCTGTTTTTGCTGCAGGGCGAATCTGACGAAGATGCCCTGAATATCATTTTTGGCGATATTTACAAGGCCGAGGGGTACACTTTTACGGCCGAAGGTTTTGGCGGTTATTTTATTCGTGATGCAATCGCGATCGGTGCCCGAGTGGGGTATAGCCGGACCTTTGTGGATATCGATTTTTCCATTCTCGAAGATATTGCCGATGTCAAGGAACATCGCAAGTACGTGAGCAACGGATTCTTTGTACAGCCCTTCTTGAAAAATTACTTGAAAGTTTTTGATTCCAGAACGGTCTATTTCTTTAACGAGACCTCACTCGAGGTGGAATATTCTTATGGCATTTCGCAAACCGACGATGGCGAAGAAATGTCAAAGACGAAAAATCATGGCTGGACATTCAATTTCGGTATCAATCCGGGCTTGAGCATTATGGTGCTGGACCGCTTGGCTTTTGAAACCTCGGTGGGCCTTTTGGGGCTCAGTTCTTCGTTCATGGAAATCGAAGAAAACGGGGAATCCCGTAGCGAGGTGCTGTACAATATCGTGAATTTCAAGATCAACTTGCTGGCCTTGGACTTTTCGTTGGTCTATTTCTTTTAATAAGTGGGGAGTGCTAATATGAAAAAGTGGAATTTCCTTGCTTTGATGATGCTTCTTGGCGCATGTACCGCCGATTACGATACGTTTGACTCTTCGGATTATCGCGAACTCAAAGAAATTGCTGTCGCCGAACAAGACGGCTCGCCGGCGATTTATTCGGAGCAACACCGCATCGAATTTGACTTGGTCGAAGTTCCCGACTCGCTTGATACATGGGAATCGGTGACACTTGAAGAACTTGATTTGAGTCATTTTGCAACGCTTCATTTGGTGGATGGCGATATCGATGATTTCCCGACGGATTCTGCGGGGCTCGATTCGCTTGCCAATAAGGTGAAGTATTCCAAGAATGCCATTGAACAAGGCGAAACACTTCAGATACCTTCTAGCCATGTACTTTATGTGGTTGTGGTTTCTGAAAGCGGTAAAAAATCTGTTTGGCAGTTGACTTTCAATATCCCGAATGTGGAACCTGAAAGTGGTTCTGAATCCAGTAGTTCTTCGGCCAAGTCCAGTAGCTCTGCAGAAAGTAAATCGAGCAGTTCCGAAAAGAGCGACAATTCTAGCAGCTCGGAGTCCAAGGAAACTTCTAGCAGCTCTCAAAAATCTGCGGATAGTTCTGCGGCCACATCAAGTTATGCCCCCAAGATTCTAGCACTTTCGATTGCCGGGAATGTTGCCATTATCGATGAAGAAAGCAAGTCTATTCATGTAGACGATCTTGCTTTCCGTACGGATTTAACCGCTCTTGAACTTTCAGCGATGGAACTTTCGGAAGGTGCTGAGGCTAGTGTGACCGTGGGCGAGTCTTACGATTTTGGCGCGGGCGTTCAGGTCAAGGTGACGAATGAAGACGAAAGCGTCACTTATTCGGTGAAGGCGGGCTACCAGTTGCCGGGCGAAAATTTCAACTCCTGGAACAAGAATGATGTCACGCCGGATTCTATTTGGGGCAACGCCAATACGATTTTGACAACCACCGAAAAGAAAACTTCGGGTTCTATGATTGGCGCAATGATTAAAACTGGTTCCGCTCTTACTAAGATTGCAAGCGGGAGCCTCTATACGGCCGACTTTAACCCCAATGGCGTGGGCACGCTTTCGATGGCCAGTTCTTCGACCTGGCCCGATGGCAATGAACTTCTGGACTTTGGCAAGCCTTTTGCGGCAAGGCCCGAATACATGGAAGTCAAGTTCAGCTACGAAGGCAAGGGCGACAGCTGTGATATCTACATTCTGCTTGAAAACCGTACAGGTGACAAGAATGTGAACCGCAAGTCTACCGATGTCAACACGCTGGTGGCTTCGGCTTGGTTCCGCTCCACCAAGGCGGACAATTCCGGCCGCGAAAATCCGGACGTCGTAAGCGTTTCGGAACCCGACGAAAATGGCATGCGCACGCTCCGCTTGAAGCTCAAGTATGGCGAACCACTTGAAGGTTCTCCCATCGAAAATTCCTCCACTTTCGATACCAAGTTGAAGTCTTCGAACAAGTCCGCTATCAATAACGGCCTCGTGCAGGGAACGGGCGAAGAACCCGTGACTCACATTCGCGTGGTGTTCGCCTCCAGTGCCGACGGAAATCACTACAAGGGCGTATCAGGTGCTACGCTCATTGTAGATGATTTGAAATTGATTTATTAAATAAAACTCACAAGGGGTTCCCAAACCACGGTCTTTTAACTAACTTTTTGATAAGGTTAAAAGATGATGCGAAAAATCCTCCTCCCAATCTTCATTGCGTTTTACGCGCTCGCCCTGGTTTCTTGCGAAAGCAAGCAGGCGGTAATCCCCAATAAAGTCCACAGCATTAACGATCTCGGCCACAAAAAAGTGGGCGTGCAAATCGGCAACACCGCCGATATTTACGCGTCCGATTTCGGCGGCGACACGGCAAAAATCGACGTGGACCGCTACACGAAATTGGCCGATGCCGTGCAGGCGCTGTTGCAGGGGAAAATCGATGCGGTCATGAGTGATGACCAGCCGGCCAAGGCCTTTGTGCGGCAGAATCCGTCGCTCCGCATTCTGGACGAAGTCTTTGTCGAAGAAATGTACGCGGGCGTGGTCGCGAAGGGGAACGAAGCGTTGCTCGATACGGTGAACCAGGCGCTCGCCCAGATGAAACTGGACGGAACCTACGATTCCCTCTTTAACACCTACATCAATCGCAGCGGCAATTACCATTACCAGAAGAAGGTGACCGAAGGCCCGAAGCTGGTGCTTTCAACGAACGCCCAGTTCCCGCCGTACGAATACTACGAAAACGCCAAAATTACCGGTTTCGATATCGAAGTGGTCAACTATATTGCCGACTTCATGAACCGCACGGTTGAAATCCAGGATATCGAATTCGATGCGATTATCAATGCGGTTTCTTCGGGCAAGGCCGATGTGGGTTTTGCAGGCTTTACCGTGACCGAAGAACGCAAAAAGTCCATCAATTTCACGACTCCGTATACACTATCGAAGATTGTGGTGATTGTACGCGGCGACGAGGCTGTCCAAAGTGAAGAATCCTTCGCCGATCACCTGCACAAGAATTTTGTGAAAGAGGACCGCTGGAAGTTCATTGTCACAGGTCTTTGCAATACGCTGATTATTTCGTTCTTTGCAGCGCTACTAGGCATTCTGATTGGCTTTGTGATTGCGCAAATCCGCACCAGCAATGAATTCAATGGCCGCCATAAGGTTCTGAATGGAATTGCCAGGGTGTACCTCGCGGTGATTCGCGGAACGCCGATGATGATCCAGCTGCTCATCATCTATTACATCGTATTCTCGTCGGTGAACGTGAACAAGATTCTCGTGGCGATTGTCGCTTTCGGCGTGAATTCGGGTGCCTACGTTTCCGAAATTATCCGCAGCGGTATCAAGGGGGTAGATCCGGGGCAGATCGAGGCGGGGCGCAGCCTCGGACTCAAGTTCCGCACGATTCTTTACAGCATCGTTTACCCGCAGGCTTTCAAGAATTCGCTCCCGGCTCTTACGAACGAATTTATCTCGCTCATCAAAGAAACTTCCATTTGCGGCTACATCGGCCTGACCGATTTGACCCGTGGTGGTGACATTATCCGCAGCATGACCTACGAAGCGATGCTCCCGCTCCTTGCTGTAGCGGTCATCTACTTTATCCTTGTGGCAGGACTTTCGTCTTGCGTTGCAAAGCTTGAAAAGAGGTTGAAGAAAAATGAACGCTAATGCAGAAACTTTAATCCAGGTCAAGGACCTTTGCAAAGCCTACGGCGATAAGCAGATTCTCAAGGGAATTTCTTTAGACATCCACCGCGGCGACGTGATTGCGATTATCGGGCCTTCGGGGTGCGGCAAGTCAACATTCCTCCGTCAGCTGAACCTTCTTGAAATTCCGACAAGCGGCGACATTTTGTTGGACGGCAAGAGCATCTTGGCGAAGGGTGTTTCGAAGCCAGATGTTCGCAGGCGCGTGGGCATGGTGTTTCAGCAGTTTAACTTGTTCAAGAACATGACTGCCCTCAAGAATATCATGTTCGCTCCGATGAAATTGGGGCTCATGACCAAAGCCGAAGCGGAAAAGCGTGCGAAGGAACTCCTGAAACGTATCGGGCTCCTGGAACGTGCGGATCATTACCCGGCACAACTCTCTGGCGGCCAGCAGCAGCGTGTGGCGATTGCCCGCGCCATGGCCATGCAGCCCGAGGTAATCCTGTTCGACGAACCCACCAGTGCCCTGGACCCCGAAATGGTCGGCGAAGTCCTCAAGATCATGAAGGACTTGGCCAAATCCGGCATGACGATGGTCGTGGTGACGCACGAAATGAGCTTTGCCCGCGAAGTCGCCAACCGCGTGCTGTTCTTTGCCGACGGCTACGTCAAGGAAGACGGCACCCCCGAACAAATCTTCGACAACCCCAAAGATTCCCGCCTCAAGGAATTCCTCTCGGCACTGAAGAAATAGGGCTATACAATCGGGAACATCATACGTGTCCAGAGGGCGTCATCTAGATTGACTCTTTTTTAGTTCCTTCTCCAAGGAATCAAAGAGGTCTTTTTGACGGGTTGATTTTCCCTTTGAAAAATCGTCTTCACTTTGAGCCAAAAGTCTTAAAATTTTTGAGGCTTTATTCTGCATTGAATAACCCTATCTACTCTCGCACAATCTCGACAGCCGCCAGTTCCTTGCTGGTTTCCAGGTGGTGTACGCTGAACCGCGGGGGATTCTTGCCGTCGCTTTCATATAATCCGAAGGTCGGCGGGTTTCCGCCCTTGGGCAGGCTCGTGGAGCCCGGGTTCAGGCAGAAGACGCCGTCAGCGTTTTTTTCGGCAGTAAAGATGTGCGTGTGGCCCGAAAAATAGACGTCGGCCTTGTAGTGGCTGAACAGGTACGGGTCGTAGAGGTGACCGTGGCTCAAAAACAGGCGCAGTCCGTTTTCTTCGAATTCAGCGTAGTCGGCAAGGCACGGGAATCCGAGCACCATCTGGTCCACTTCAGCGTCGCAGTTGCCGCGGACGGCGGTAATTTTCTCCTTGAGCGGGCTCAAGAGTTCGACAACTCCTTGCGGGTCGTGTCCGCCCGGCAGCGGGTTCCGCGGCCCGTGATAAAGAAGGTCGCCCAATAGGAAAATGCGGTCGCATTTGAGCTTGTCGAGGTAAGAAAGCGCCATCTTGCAGGCGAACGCAGAACCGTGAATATCAGAAAGAACAAGAGTACGCATAGGATAATTCAGAATTCGAATTTCGGATTTCGGAGATGATTGTAATATAGTTAAAATAGAGTAGGCGGGCGAAATAGAAATAGGTATATTTGACGTGATGAGCGTTTACTACCACCTTCCCGGTCTGTTTGAATTTTACGACCTTTACAAGGCGTTTTTGCCGCTATTCCGCGAGCATCGGGAATACTTTTACGAGTGGTGTGAAATCGGTTCTATTTATGGTGCGCCCAGCGATTGCCTGTGGGGTGGTGGCCGCGTCGGATTTGGCGATGCAGACCCCGAGTCCGTTGCTGCGCTCACCAAGGAATATGGCATCTCGGCGCGCTTGACCTTCAGCAATTCCTTGCTCAAGGAAGAACATCTTGCCGACAAAAAATGCAACGCCTTGTGCGCCCTGTTCGAGAAAAATGGGGCAGCCCCGAGCGGCGTTATTGTTCATTCGGATTTGTTGCTCGATTACATCAAGGTGATGTATCCGGGATTCTATTTCGTGTCGTCCACGACAAAGGTGCTGACAGATTTCGCCCAATTCGAGGGTGAACTGAAGCGCGACGAATTTAGTTACGTGGTGCCGGATTTCAGGCTCAACAAACAATTCGCCAAGCTGAACGCCCTGTCAGCTGCGCAAAAGCAAAAAGTCGAATTCCTGTGCAATGAATGCTGCTGGTTCGGCTGCCCCGACCGGAAAAATTGCTACGAGAACGTGAGCCAAAAGAACCTCGGCGAAACACAAGAAGACCATGTTTGCACCTCGCCGAACGCAGGGCGCGCCTACCGCTTCTCTGACGCCATGAAAAATCCCGGCTTTATCGGAATCGACGACATCCAAAACGTGTACGCCCCGCAAGGGTTCCGCCACTTTAAAATCGAAGGCCGCAGCCTCGGCAGCGCCGTCATCCTGGAATTTCTGCTCTATTACATGACCAAAACCGAATACCAGCTCAAGGTCCGCGAAGAAATCTACCTCGACAGCTCGCTGGACTTGTTTTGAGACGGCCATAGCTTATTTTTTCCGTTTTTCGGCTTTTTGGGGCGCTTTTTCATTGTCTGAAACACGAAAAAGTGCTATATTTGATGCGTAAAAATCTAATTACCTTAAAAGGAAGGTTAAATCATGGCTAGAAAGAAGATTGCACTTGTTGGTGCTGGTCAAATCGGTGGTACAATGGCTCTCGTGCTCGCCCAGAAGAATCTTGGCGACGTGGTCCTTATCGATATTCCGCAGACTCAGGGCATGCCGAAGGGCAAGGCTCTCGATATCATGGAAGGCCGTTCCGTCATCAACTCCTCTGTGGATCTTCAGGGCTCTACCGACTACTCCGCCATCAAGGGCGCAGACGTCGTGATCGTGACCGCCGGTTTCCCGCGTATGCCGGGCATGAGCCGTGACGACCTCCTCGACAAGAACTGCGGCGTCATCAAGACGGTTGCCGAAGCCATCAAGGAAAACGCTCCGGATGCATTCGTCATCGTGATTACCAACCCGCTGGACGCTATGGTTTACAACATGCAGAAGCAGTCCGGTCTCCCGGCCAACAAGGTCATCGGTATGGCTGGTGTGCTTGATTCTGCCCGTCTCGCTTGCTTCGTTGCCGACGAACTGGGCGTGTCTGTCGAAGACGTGAAGGCCCTCGTGATGGGTGGCCACGGCGACACCATGGTTTCCATCATGGAATGCGTGTCCGTTGGCGGTATCCCGGTTTCTCAGCTCATGAGCAAGGAAAAGTTTGCTGAACTTGCAAAGCGTACCGCTGGTGCAGGTGGCGAAATCGTGAACCTCCTCGGTCGCGGTTCTGCTTTCTACAGCCCGGCTACCTCTGCTATCCACATGGCTGAAGCTTACCTCCTCGACAAGAAGAGCGTGTTCTCCTGCGCTGCCAAGCTGAACGGCGAATACGGCGTTAAGGGCCTCTACTGCGGTGTGCCGGTTGTCGTCGGTGCAAACGGTGTCGAAAAGATTCTTGAAGTCAAGATGAGCGCCGAAGAAAAGGCTGCCTTCGCAAAGTCTGTTGAGGCTTGCAAGAAGAACGCCGAATGGGTCGACGCTCACACGTAATCTTCAGTAGCGCTCGCGCCCAATTGTATTGGAATTGAAGAGCCTGCCCTGAAGTTGTTTCAGGGTGGGCTTTTTTGTAGTCGCGCGAAGTGTGGACTTTTTATTTTGAAATTTTGATAAAACCTACATAATTCTGTTTTTACTTGCTGAAAGTGTGGACTTTTTAATAAAAAATCTATTGACTTTTGAAGGATTTAAAGATATATTTAGATTAGACGTGTCGTCAGGGAGTTTATAATGGTTATGGGCCTGGGAAAATCTTTTGGTTTCGTGGCGCTATTGGGAGCGTCGCTTGGTGTTGCAACGTCCTCCGCTGCCGACTGGTATGCGAAGGATAATTTGCAACCCGGTCACGACCCGAGCATGGTACGGTTCGAGGACGGCTACGCCCTCATGAGCACCAACAACAATCTGCAACTGTGGACATCGGAAGATGCCTACACCTGGCGCGACCACAAGTCGACCGTGAGCGCCATTCCGCAGTGGGCCTATACCTATGCGCCCAAGACCGAAGGCATCTGGGCTCCGGACCTTTTTTACATGAATGGCGAATACCGCGTATACTATTGCGTGTCGGAATTCGGCGTGCGCAATTCGGCTATCGGTTACCAGTCGACGACTTCGATTATGCCGGGGAGCACGGGCTATGGCTGGAAGGACCATGGCCATGTTTTCCATACGAAGCAGGGGACAGATTCGTATAACGCCATCGACGCCGACGTGGTCAAGGATACCGAGGGCAATTACTGGATGGCTTTCGGCTCGTTCGGGCTCGGCATTCAGCTGATCAAGCTGGACGCGACTACGGGCTACCAGTCGAGCGACGACAAGACGGTCTACAACATTGCCCGCCGTACGAGCAAGGAAAGCGGCGGTGCTGAAGAAGGCCCGAGCCTCATCGAGCATAACGGGCAATACTTCTTGTTTACGGCTTGGGATAAGTGCTGCCAACAGGGCGCAAACATCGAACAGACCACCTACAAGACGGCTTACGGCCGTGCCGACAAGGTGACGGGCCCGTACAAGGACCGTGCCGGTTATACCATGGCGAACGGCGGCGGCACGATTCTTTTGGAACGCTACGGGCGCTATGTGGGCCCGGGCGGTGGCGAGGCTTTCCAGGACTTGAACCGTGTGCGCTTTGTGCATCACTACTATGATTTGAATGGCGACAAGTACAACCATATTCATATTCGTGATGTCGTGTTTACCGAGGATAACTGGGCTGAGATGGGACAGCCCTTCCTCGGGCGTTATTTGAGTGCCGAAGTTGAACATGGTGCGCTCACGCGTGCGGTGTCGGGCGACCTCGCGATTACGCGGAGCAATACGGCCTCGAATGGGGAATACCTTGCCTACGTAAATACCGCGGGCTCTAAGATTCGCCTGCCGATGAACATCATGCAGGCAGGTAACTACCTGCTGCGTTACCGCTACGCGAACGGTGGCGATGCGGCCGCGACGCACAAGGTGACGGTGAATGGCAAGTCGCAGACGGTGACGCTTCCGCCGACGGGTTCCTGGGGCACTTTCCCCGAAAATTCTGTGGTGATGGTGCCCGCGAAACTCAAGCGCGGTGGCAACTTCATCGAAATTGAGCCTTCGCCTAACGGTAATTTCGCGGAACTCGACCGCATCGACTTCTTGCGCGTTATCCGCGATACGATTCCGGCGAACGGCTTTGACAACGGCATCCGCGTGCGTCTCACGAAGGACGACGAGTTCGCCATCAAGGACGGCGGTTACGCGATTTTCGAGAACGTGGTGCTGGATTCGCTCAAGGATATCGGCAATGTTTTCCTTCAGGTGAAAAATGCTTCGTCGGGTAAGATCGTGATTCGCGACGGCAAGAAAGACGGGACTGCGGTCTTCACATGTGACCTGTCAAATAGATCTCTCATGGATGGCGGCTGGTCTGCGGCGAAATGCTCGGGCGATATGGGCCTGCGCGGCATCAAGGACCTGTACCTGACGGCATCGGGAATTTCCGGCGAGGCGATTCTCGGGAATCTCATCTTTGAGCCGATGCAGGTTGTCTGCAACCAAGCACCGTGTGGCGACCCGGTTTCCAGCTCCAGCGACCCTTCGACCAGCTCAGGAACCGCTGAACCGCAGTCTAGTTCCAGCAGCGGAACGACCGCGATTGTCCCGCGTGCTGTCCGCCACGACAATGCGATGGTGCCCGCCCGCAAGGCCTACCGCGACCTCAAGGGCCGTAGTTTTGACAAGCAGATTCGCTACAGAGTGATGTTCTAGGGGGTGATTTTAAAAAAAACGACTTATCGTTTTTCTTATGTTCGGGTGTTTCATAATTCACCCGAAACAATTTTCGGTTGAAGGCGGGGTAATGAAGATTCCATCTTATATGGCTTGGTACATTTAGTGCAATCTTGCTTTCGGAGGTTTTACCTCGGCTCATAAAGAGCCCCTATAAGATAACAAATCTCATTTCTTCTTGGAAATTAGTGAATCAAAGTCTTCCTCCTCTTTAGGCTTCTCTTTACCAGAAAGAATTTCATCAAATGTTTGTTCCCGTTTCTTTTTCTCTATTAAATTCATGGGAATTATCGTGATTTCAGGAGATATTGCAATAGCAGAACAAAACATCCAAAATAAAAAAGCCATTCCCCAGCGACAATGCGTAAATCTTTCTCCGTAAACGTAAGGAACCAACAACGCAAAAATAATCGCACACAACAAAGCTATCAAAAGTCTTATTATGATTTTTTTCTTCATTTATTTCCATTCCTCTATATCTTTCAAAATTTCATTTGCAAAAGCTTCGGCCACCTCACGAGAATCGAACGAGTTGTAAGTTTTACCTCGGCTCATAAAGAGCCCCTATAAGACTGTAAAAGCGATGTTTCTTTTAGCCACCCAGCAAATTTTTCCAATAAGGATTTTCCTTGTCAAACAAGGCTTTTTCCTCCTTGGTAAAATTCTTGGGATAGTCACCAAAAAGAAACAAGATTTTTTTCTTGTCAAAGGAAACTGCTTGAAGACCAGTGCAACCAATGTAGCGAACACGCCATATTTTATCACTTTCGTTGTTCTTATAGAACTCAATCTTTCTTGTTTCTTTGTCAACCGTGATCATGATTAACCTCGCTCTCTAATATACCATTTTACCCAAGGAATTGCAGTTTTACCTTCGCTCATAAAGAGCCCCTATAAGACCTACTTTCTGAATATACCTTTATTTATGCGGGTTCGCAAGCGGTTTGACGCTGAAAAAATCAGAAAAATTGGATAGATTCTTGACTTTTGGGCCATTTTTTTATTGTGAAAAAATCAATGGTATTGGATTGTTGGGTGGTTGACGAATGGCTTAAGGGTGTATAAATTTAGGGTATGGTGTGTGGGTAAAGCGAGGAAAAATGAAATTCGGGATTGGCGAGGTTGCTGTCGTAACGACTGCGGCAATACTTACTTTGGCTTATTCGGCTTTTGCGGCCGATTGGTACGCGAAGGAGACGCGCTGGGCGGGGCATGACCCGGACATTATCCGTTACGAGGACGGCTATGCACTTGCCACGACGGACAACCACATGCTCATGCAGTTTTCCGAGGATGCGCTGAACTGGAAGAATGGCGAGCCCGCCATGCCGGAATTTTCGAAGTGGCTTTACAAGTATGCGCCGAACATGATTGACATTTGGGCGCCGGACATTCATTACATTGGCGGGGAATACCGCATGTACTATTGCGGCTCCGAGATGGGCATCCGCTCGTCGGGCATGGGGTTCATGTCGAGCAAGGAAATTGACCCGACAAAACCCGGCTACGGCTGGACGGACATGGGCGAGGTGATTCACACGGTCAAGAGCGATGCCTACAACGCGATTGACGCGGCGGTGCTCAAGGACAACGATGGCAAGGTCTGGATGGCGTTCGGTTCGTGGGGCACGGGCATCCACATTCTTGAACTGAACGAGACGACGGGCAAGGTGAAATCTGGCGCGAAGATGATCAACATCGCGAACCGCGGCGGCTCGGGAATCGAGGGCGCAAGTCTCATCGAGCACGATGGTTACTACTACCTGTTTACGGCGTGGGACAACTGCTGCAAGAAGGGTGCCGACCTCGAAAACAATTCCTACAAGACGACGGTCGGGCGTTCCAACCGCATCGACGGCGGGTACGTGGACCGCAGCGGCAAGGCTCTCCTGAATGGCGGCGGCACGATTCTTTTGAGCCGTTACGGGCGCTACTACGGGCCTGCGGGCGGCGAGGCGTTCCAGGATGTGAACCGCCAGCGTTTCGTGAACCATTACTACGACAAGAACGACGGCGGAAATTCTTACATACAAGTTCGCGATATCGTCTATACGGACGACGGCTGGCCGGAACTGGGGCAACCGTTCCTCGGGCGTTACTTGAGCGCCGAGGCGGAACATGGCGCCTTGACGCATGTGGATATTTCGAGTAGCTCCGACGCATCGAACGGGGAATTTTGCGCCTACATCAACTACGAAGACAGCAAGATTCGCCTGCCGATGATTATCCCGCAGGCGGGCGACTACCTGATTCGCTACCGCTACGACAACAACTGGACCGAAGACGGCGCGAACGGCAGTTCACACTTCGTGAGCATCAACGGCAAGAACCAGGAAGTGCAACTGCCGCTGACGGGCGCGTGGAGCGCATTCCCCGAGAAGTCGGTGGTGTACATTCCCACGAAACTCAAGCGCGGTTCGAACTTCATCGAGATTACGAAGGGCAAGCACTATGCGGAATTGGACAGGCTCGACTTCTTGCGCATTATCCGCGATTCGATTCCTGCGAACGGCTTTGACAACGGCATCCGCGTGCGCCTTACGGACAAGGACGAGTTTGCCATCAAGGACGGCGGCTACGCGATTTTCGAGAACGTGATTACGGATTCCATCGTGGGGCCGGGCGTGCTTGTGCAGGTAAAGAACGGAGCCGGCGGTACACTGAATATCCGCAAGGATAGCAAGAAGGGCGACGTGATTTCGAAATGCGAACTACCCTCGGCGGGTGATGCCACCAAGTGGATTGACGTGCGCTGCAGCAACCTGCCGGAACTCAAGGGAGTGCAGGACTTCTACCTGACGGCGGAAGGCCTCGGCGGCGAAACTCTCCTCGGCAACATCAAGTTTGACGAAGGCGTGAAGGATTCGACGGATGCAATCCGCCGGATCGATGGTCGCGACGGTCGGGCCCTCCGCGCGGGTGACGTGCGCAACCACAATAAAAAATACCGCGACCTTAAGGGCCGGCGGTATGAAAAGCAAATCCCGTACAGGGTGATGTTCTAATTTCCTATATTTATACTATGCTTACGATTAATGGACAGAGTGTCGATGCTGCGGGCAAGACCGTTGCCGAATATCTTGCGGAAGCGGGGTACAATACCGTGCGCATCGCGGTCGAACGGAACGAAGAAATTGTGCCTAAGGCGAAGTATGGCGAGACCGTACTTGCCGACGGCGACGTCGTCGAGGTCGTGAATTTTGTAGGCGGCGGGTGATGCAAGCCGATTTTTCGCAGATGCGCGATTCCCGCGAGCCGACTCGCGAAGAAATGCTTGCCGCGCTTGAAAAGCGGCAGGGTGCAGAGGCTGTGCGAAAGTTGCAGGCGGCAACGGTTGCTGTTTGCGGTTTGGGCGGCCTCGGTTCGAATATCGCGATTTCCTTGGCGCGGGCCGGAGTCGGCAAGCTGATTCTGGTTGATTTCGATTGCGTCGATGTGACGAACTTGCATCGTCAGCAGTACAAGGCGAACCAGGTGGGTATGCCGAAGCCCGAGGCGTTGCTTGCTAACTTGAAAGAGATTGCGCCGTATACGGAATATGAAACGCATTTCGAAAAGGTGACTGCCGAAAATGCGGAGGCGTTGCTTGGCAAGGCCGATGTGGTTTGCGAGGCGTTCGACAATGCTGAGGCGAAGGCGATGCTCGTGAACACGGTGCTTGAAAACATGCCTGAAAAGTTCTTGGTCGCGGGTTCCGGCATGGCGGGCTTTGATAGCGGTAATGCGATTACGACACGTAAGGTGACTAAGCGCTTTTATGTTTGCGGTGACGGCAAAAGTGACGTGAATGACGGAATCGGCCTGGTTGCCCCGCGTGTAATGCTTTGCGCCGCCCACCAGGCCCTGACTGTGATTCGCTTGATTCTTGGGCTGGAATAATTCTATATTTACCCCCGAAAAAACATAAAGAAGGCTTTATGGCAGACAAGAAAGATACTCTCGTTATCGGTGGTCACGAATTCAATTCCCGCTTTATTCTAGGTTCCGGAAAGTATTCCCTCAAGCTGATTGAGGCTGCTGTGCGCGATGCAGGCGCAGAGATTGTCACTCTCGCCGTGCGCCGTGCAAACACCAAGGATCACGAAAATATTCTGGATTACATTCCGAAGGGTGTAACGTTGTTGCCGAATACGTCCGGCGCACGCAACGCCCAAGAGGCGGTGCGCATCGCGCGACTTTCCCGCGAACTCGGCTGCGGTGATTTCGTCAAGATCGAAATCATGCGCGACACGAAGTACCTTTTGCCCGACAACTACGAAACCATCAAGGCGACGGAGACCTTGGCGAAAGAAGGTTTCGTCGTGATGCCGTATATGTACCCGGATTTGAACGTGGCGCGCGACCTCGCTAACGCGGGTGCCGCAGCCGTGATGCCGCTCGCCGCTCCGATTGGGTCTAACAAGGGACTTTCGACTCGCGAATTCATCCAGATTCTCATCGATGAAATCGATTTGCCGATTATCGTAGATGCAGGTATCGGTAAGCCCTCTGAAGCGTGCGCTGCCATGGAAATGGGCGCTGCCGCGATTATGGCGAATACCGCACTTGCAACCGCTGGCGATTTGCCGCTCATGGCGCAGAGCTTTAAGCAGGCAATTGAAGCGGGCCGCAAGGCGTACCTCGCTGGCCTTGGCCGCGTGCTGACCCGCGGCGCTTCTGCCTCTGATCCGCTTACCGGATTTCTCCGCGACTAAATTTGGGTTTTAGGGGCCTCGCCCCTAGGCGAAGGGGTAACGAAAAAAAAGACGAGCTTTTCGCTCGTCCTTTTTTGCAGTGAGGGGAAGACCTGCCCCTTTTACAGTTCTAAAGTAATCAGCTCAGGATGACTAATGTGAAATGTGTAATGACTGATGTGGGATAATTCATTTCACATTCCACATCTCACATCTCTAATTAGATTCTACTGAACGTCTATTTGCACCTTATACATGGCCTTCTTCTGCGTGAGTGCGCCGCGCGGGGCCGTAGTCACGGTGACGTTTTTCTTGGTCACGCCGGGTTGCTGCTGCAAGGTCTTGAGAAGTTCCTGGTTGCGGGCTTCGGCCATGGCGAGGATTTCTTTTTCCATGGTCTTGCGGTCCAGTTCCTTGGCATGTTCTGCGGCATAGGCGGCGTAGGCGCTGTCCTTGTCTTCGATGGCGACAATGGCCTTTTCGTCGAGTTCGTTGAGCGTCGTCTTGTTCTGTGTGGCCTTGTAGAAGTCGGTCTTGAGCTTGTGCGTCTTGTAGGCTTCGACGGTCTTTTTCATGTTGAAGTTCTGCACGAAGTTCATCTTGAGTTTCTTGTCCTTGGCGAGTGCTTCGACCATCTTCTGGGCCTTGGCGAACTGTTCGCTGGTGAACGAGCTTGCAAGCGGATCGATGTAGATTTCGTCGTTCTTGCCGAGGTCAATGCCCACAACGCCTGCGCCCGCGGCGGCCACGTTACCCACCACCTTGAGCGGGGAGAGAGCCACCTTGATAAGCAAGTTCATCACGGTCTGCCACACGATTTTCAGGTAAGAGAATTCCGGATCCTTCACGTTGCCCTTTACGGGAACGTCGAACTGGATCTTGTCATCTTTATCCTTGAGAATATAGAGACCGACCTTCATGGGAACGGTGTATTCCGGGTCGGTGGTTCCGTCCTTGTCGGCGACGTCGATGTTGTAGATGTCGATGGTGTTCTTACTTTCGATGTTCCAGCCGCTCATCTTGTTTTCGCTGGCGAACGCCATGGTGCCCGAACTGATGGGGTAGCCGGTGTAGTGGTGGCTATACGGCGAGAAGTGCTTGAGGGCGAGGTTTTTGACGCTTATGTAAGCATCCATGGTGCTGATGTCGGAAAGTGCGCCTTTGTATTTGACCGTGAGCGCACCGCCTTCGGGGAAGGCTGCAGAAACGTTGATGGTGCAGGGGGTGTTGAAGTTGATGTTCGAACCGTTGACAGTGATGTTGCTGACTTTATAGTTGAAGGTCTGCTTGGGCGTGTGGTCCGATGCAGAAACGTTGGTGTTGACCACTTGCAGCTTGTTGATCACGGCCTTGAGTGGCTTGGACTTTTCGGCGGTCTTGGGAGCATCCTTTGCCGTCGTGTCGACCGGGGCTGCCTTTGCGGGCTTGTTCAGCGGTTCAAGCAAAATGTCGATGTTGGTCTTGCCGTTCTTTAAGAGGTCGAGGTGTGCATAAGCTCCGTCTACAATCACGGAATCCACGCGGAAATCCATTTCGTTTACGTTTGCCTTGGCAATGCCTACGCCGACGTGTGCAACGCCAATGGCCTTGCCGCTTGTTTCGGTGAGCTTGATGTCGTCGACAGAGACGGTTCCGCTCACGTTCGAAGACAAGACGTCATTCACGTTACCCGCAACGTTCAGGTCCACGCCGAGCGTGCCTTCGAAATCCTTGTAATTGATGAAGTCCTTGAGGTAGGGCTTTGCGACGGCAAGTGCAAGCTTGTTGAGTGTGACGTTCACGCCGAAGTCCTGCGTCTTCATGTTGAACTGGACTTTGATTCCCAGGTCGCCGCCGTTTGCGAACTTGAGGTTCACGCCGATGTCGGTGTTCTTGTTGCTGAAGTAGACGGCGGGAATGGCAACAGAGAAGTCCTGGATGTGAATCTTGGAGCCCACCTTGAGGTCTTCGTAAATGATGTTGCCTTTTTCAAGAGTGATGTTTTCGATGGCGACGCTGAATCCGCCCAAGGCTTCGGTCGGGTCGAGGTTCATTGCCTGAGCGGAGTCCGCTGCGGTGGTGTCAACCTTGGGTTTTTCCTTTGCGGCGGTGGTGTCGGCTGTCGAGTCGGCGGCAAACTTGTTGAGGATGTCGCTGAAGTTGAACAGGTCGCCTCTCTGCGCTACGCGGGTGTAGAGGCCTTTCAGGTAGATTTCGCTCACGCTGATTTCTTTTGCGATGAGTCGCGTGGGGTTCACGTTGATGCGGAACTTTTCGAATGCCACGAAGGGAGTGGTGCCGTCGGGCTCAAAGATGGCGAAGTCGTCGACGGTGACGGTAAACGTAAACGGGCTGAATTCCACGTTTTCGATTTTCATCTTTCGGCCGATGAGTTCTTCGGAGTGTTCGACTACGTAGTTCTTGGCTACGCCGGTGGCGATTTTGAGGGCGGCGATGACAATGACGATCAGAGCCGCGAGAACGATAAGGGCAATGTAACGTTTCTTCATGGTGCCCTAAAAATAGAATTCTTGTTTTGCAGATGTGTGTTAAATTTTTTTAGATAGCCTTTTTCTATCTTTGTACATATAATGGAAAATTCCCTTGTGAATAACGATTCCCTGAATGTTTTGATTCTGGCGGCAGGCCTTGGAACCCGCTTGCGTCCGCTCACGAACGACGTGCCGAAGCCCCTTGTTCCCGTGGTTGATGCCTCGATTCTCGACTTGCAGGCCCGTAAGGCGCGTGCTATCGGAAACGTTCGTTTGCACGCAAATGCCCATTACCTGGCCGAACAGGTCGTTTCGGCGGGTGGAACTTTAGGTTTCGAAAAAGTCTGGGTGGAGCTGCCTGACATTTTGGGGACGGCGGGGCCGCTCAAGCGTATTTATAATGAGGGCTATCGCGGGGGCCTCCTGATTATGAATGGCGACGCCTATTGCGATTTTGATTTGAAGGCTTTTGTTGAAAATGCGCAGGCGTTGGCCGCTCAGCCGAATGGGCCGCAGGTGGCATTGCTCGCGGTGGATTTTCCGAAGGTGAATACCTTCCGCGTCGGTGCAGACGGACGCTTGGCCGGCGTGGTCGGCCGTTTCGGCGCTACAGAAGGTGCGCCCGCGACGTTCTCTGGCGTTTCTTGGTATAGCGACGAGGCTCTTTCTCGAATTCGCGATGGTGAATTCGATATCCGCGAATTCTGGAAGCAAGAAATTGCGGCGGGGCGCGCTCCGTTTATTGATATGTCGCAGTTGCATGCGACTTGGATTGACATGGGCTCGCCCGAAGGCCTCATGGCTGCGGTGGAGGCTCGCCTCAAGGAGCTTGGCCGCGACGTGAACGAAGCTGTCGTTGAACCGGGCGTCGAACTGCCCGCAGGTGTGAAAATCCGTCATTCCGTCATTTATGTCGGCGCGGAAATCGCCGAAGGCGAAACAATCGAAAACGAAATCCGCGGTAAGGGTTTCAAGTGGAATGTCCCTCCAACCCCTGTTTACTAACTACTAACCACTGTCTACTGTCTACTTCCTACTATCCTATGCGTAAATTCAGAGTTGTACTTGTTGAACCGGAACATCCGCACAATGTGGGCTTCGTGGCCCGCGCCATGCACTGCTACGCCCTCGACGAACTGTATATCGTCTACCCGAAGCGCGACAAGGTGATTGAAAATTCCTACCACACGGCGCCCAATAGCCACGAGGTTTTGGACAAGGCGACCATCGTGCATAAGTTCGAAGATGCTATCGGTGATTGCGCCTGTGCCGTTGCGTTTAGCCGCCGCATTTACGGTTCTGCCATCAAGCACACGATGATGCCTGGACTTTCGGAACTCCTGCCCGAAAATGGAACGATTGCGTTGGTGTTCGGCCGCGAATCTTGCGGACTCGAAACCGAAGAAGTGAACGCTTGCACCTACCAGTGCGAAATCCCGGTGCCGGGACTTATGAGTTTGAACTTGGCGCAGGCCGTTACGGTGGGACTCTATGAACTTTGCCGCAGCGGAGCGCTTGCGAACGGCGAAGGTCGTGCAAAGCGCGGAAGCAAGGGTGCCTGCGAAACGGCGCCGGCGACCATCGACCAAATTGATAGCTTCAAGAAGTTCTTGGACCGCTATCTGACAGGCCAGTATCACGACCAGTCCTGGCGTGACAACTTCCTCAATACGCTCTTGCAGCGCCTGCACCCGACGCGCAATGAACTTTCCGCTTTGTTTGGCCTCATCCGCAATCTTGCGAAAAAGCCTGCCCGTCTGGAACAGGCCGCCGACAAGGCCGCGGCACAGAAAGCCGCTAAGGCTGCCGAAACGGCCGAGTCTACTGAATCGAAATAAATGGAAGTCGAATACAACATCGCTGGGCGAATTATGGCCAAGGACGGCACGCGAGTCATTTCGCTTGCGGAAATCCTTGCGTCGCCTGTGGCGATAAATGAAGCCGCGGGCGCTGCGACGAATGCCGCCGACCTCACGGAAGAAACTCTTACCGAAGACATTCTTGCCGCTTACTGCAAGTCTGTTTCCGCGCAGAAAGCCTGCAAAGTCTATCTGTGGAAAGACCGTGAAGAATACGGCAACGCCAACGTGTTCAACGGCGGCTCCGATTACGAGGTCGTGAACGAAATCTGCTTCCTGTGCATCTTCGATTGTGGAAACGAAGTGGCCCGTGAAACCACGGACCACTGGAACGAAAAAATTGACGCCGTTATTTGAGGCGTTTAGCCTGCCCAATGCTTTAATTGCGAGAGGTGCGAATCGAAAAACTTGCGCCTTTCCGCATCTGGCGTATTTTCCGGATTAGGCATGTGCGAAAGCAAAAAGTCCAGCAGCGTATTCTTGCTTGTGTAGGTGAACTTGCCGTCGGCATAGCACCACTTGCAGTAATCCTCGTTGAAGTTGCCGTCGAGTTCGCGGCTAATCATCGCATCGTCACCGAGGGGCATGCCGCAGCACTGGCAAAAAAGTTGTCGCGGGGCACCGAGCAGCGTATTGATGGAAACGTTGAATTCGCGAGAAAGCACCTTGAGCATTTCGGTGTTCGGCTGTGTTTCGCCAGTTTCCCAGCGGCTTACGGCCTGCCTGGTCACGTGAATGCGTTCGGCCATCTGGTCTTGCGTGAGATTGTGCTTTTCGCGGATGTTCTTCAAAATTTCTTGGGTCGTCATGGAATCTCCTTTGTTCGATTACGGAGTCAAATATACCTATGGTATCGTGCAAAAACAAGAAACAGGCTGTTGCTTTGTGTAAAAACTACTTTAGACAATCCTGTTTGTTTCGCCTGGTGGCTTATGCTTGAAATAGACTGTTTTGAAAACTATTTATATTTGGCTTATGGCATCACAGACGATTAAAATTCAATATCTCGACGATTCTATCACGCGCCTCACGTATGTGGGCGGCAAGTCCGACTGGATTGACCTCGCGGCGGCGGAGACCGTGACGCTCAAGGCGGGGGAGTTCCGCTTGATTCACCTGGGGGTCGCGATGAAGTTGCCCGAGGGTTACGAGGCGCATATCGCCCCGCGCAGTTCCACGTTCAAGAATTTCGGTATTCTGCAGGCGAATTCGGTGGGCGTGGTCGATTCCAGCTACTGCGGTGCAAACGACTGGTGGAAAATGCCGGTGTACGCCACTCGCGACGTGACCATCGAGAAGGGGAGCCGCATCGCGCAGTTCCGCATCATGGAGCAGCAACCGACGCTTACCTTCGAGGAAGGCCCGCTCGACGGCACCGACCGCGGCGGCTTTGGCAGCACGGGAGTATAAAAGGATTGCGTCTAAACCTTGTATTTCTTTCGGACATCGGCAGACATTGTCCAGCCATTCTGTCAAAAATACAATAAAGATATACAACTTTTTGTCAAAAATACAATATAATTATGCCTAATTTTGTCAAAAAATAAGGGTCTTGATGAATTCGGGGGCGAGATCCTGCCCTACGCCCCTTAGCGGTTTGACAGAACCTGTGGCAGATTTCGTTTGCCGTAGATTACATGCACGACAGAAACGCACAAATTGTTTTCATCTACAGTATAAAAGATTGAATAGTTGCGAATTGTAAAATACCGCACCCCTTCTGAAAGCCAAGGTTCGTTTGGAAACTGATGATAACGGCTAGGCATAAGCGATAAGCCCTTCATAGCCTGATGAAGTGCGTCTATCACATTTTCAGCGGATTTTTTCGATTTCAGTTCAACCGAAATATAGGAGTATATTTCGGCTAAATCGGATTTTGCCTGTTCTGTGAGAAAAACGGAGTATTCCATTATGCGAAGCGCTGCTTGAGTTCTGCGAAAGCGTCGTCTATGGGCGTGAGGCGACCGTTTCGCACGTCATCTAGTCCCTTTTGCATCTTAGCATTGAATACCTCGTCCGACTCTTCGAGTGCGGACATGCGTTCCTGCTCATATTGGTAAAGCAGAAACTGGATATACTTCGAAACATCCTCGAGATAGGATTCCGGCAACTGGCGAATTTCTTTTTCTAGGACGTCGTATGACATAATAACTCCATTGACAAATATACACTTTTCTTTGCAGAAAAGCAAGCAATGGGTTTTGCAGTGTAGGACATAGCCGGGGCTTTGGGCCACGGAATGGTTGTTTTGGGGCGGGGTTTAGGTTATATTTAGGGGTGTGGTTGTGTCCACAAATATTCGCTGCATAAAGGATTAGGATTGACCTTGCGGTGGCGGAGACCGCGGCTTGTCCGGCTTAACGGGAATTTGATAAATGAAAATAAATAATTTCATACCTTTGTTACTTGCAGGCTTGGGATTAATGACCGCTTGCACAGACTCATCCTCCAGTTTCGATGCATCTGAAGTATGTCCAGAAAGCGGGCGTGGAACATTCCAAGATGTTCGAGATGGTCAAGTGTATAAATACATCACCATTGGCGGTAGAGTGTGGATGGACCAAAACCTGAATTACCCAGCGGAAACTAGCACTTGCTATGATGAACTGCAAAGCAATTGTGATATTTATGGAAGGTTGTATTCCGTACAATACATGAACACCAAACAAAAAAACTATGGGACGTTTAATCCAGATATCATTGATTCCATTTGCCCCAATGGATGGCGCGTTCCCACCTTGGCTGAATGGAATGAAATCGTGGACAGGGTGGATGGAATAAGCCATTTCAAGAACAATGAATGTATGGACGTATCACTTTATAGTGGGTATGCAACTTTTTACAACAACCTATCTACAGGCGATCCAGACCCACTTTTTTATGAGGATTTGGGAGAAGGCTTTCGAATGTGGGTGACAAGCACATACACTGAACATGGAAGGATGAAAATTTTTTCACCAGATTTTGAGGATAGAGTTAACGGCCTTTTAGTAGACAAGCCCAAAGGTTATTATTCTCTTCGTTGTATAAAAAAAGAAGATTGGGAGTTGTAACGCTGGGGGTTTTAGGGGGCGGAGCCCCACCTTGGTGGCCATGCGCACTAAGCAACAAGTTGCTAAGTGCTGTCCGCCCTTAGGCGAGGGGGTAGGTGGCAACGCAGTGCCGCCGAGGGGGACAACTGAAAAAGGCGAGTGTCGTAGTCTTGCTTGCAAGACTATGATTGAGCCGAACAGTTGGGACTTGAACGAAGTGAAAGTCCAACCTTCCCCCCTTTACTCCCTATAAATTTTACATGAAATTCACTGCCTACTGCCTACTGCCTATGCCTACTTTCCTATATTTTCTACGCAAAAATTTTTAACAAGGATATTGTTATGGCAAAGATTGCTATTCTCGGTTACGGTAACCTAGGTCGCGGTGTGGAATGCGCCGTGAAGCAGGCTCCGGATATGGAACTCGTCGCCGTTTTCACGCGTCGTGACCCCGCTACGGTCAAGATCCAGACGGCGGGCGTTCCGGTGCTGAACGTCTCTGAAATGGAAGCCTGGAAGGGCAAGGTGGACCTGCTCATCATCTGTGGCGGCTCCGCTACCGACCTGCCGGTGCTCACCCCGAAGTACGCCGCCATGTTCAACGTGATCGATTCCTTTGACACCCACGCCAAGATTCCGCAGCACTTCGCCGCCGTTGACGCTGCCGCGAAGGCCGCCGGCAACATCGCGATGATTTCTGTGGGTTGGGACCCGGGCATGTTCAGCTTGAACCGTGTTTATGCCCAGTCCATTCTTCCGGAAGGCAAGGACTACACGTTCTGGGGCAAGGGCGTTTCCCAGGGCCACAGCGACGCTGTCCGCCGCATCAAGGGCGTGAAGAACGCGAAGCAGTACACCTGCCCGGTGGAAGCGGCTCTCGAAGCCGTGCGTAGTGGTTCCATGCCGGAACTCACCACGCGCCAGAAGCACACGCGCCTGGTGTACGTGGTTGCCGAAGAAGGTGCCGACAAGGCCTACATCGAAAACGCCATCAAGACGATGCCGAACTACTTCGACGAATACGACACGACCGTCAACTTCATCAGCGAAGAAGAATTCAACAAGAACCACAGCGGCCTCGCTCACGGCGGTTTCGTGATTCGTACTGGCAAGACCGGCATGAACTTGGAACACACCCACGTGATTGAATACAGCCTCAAGCTCGATTCCAACCCGGAATTCACGACGAGCGTTCTCGTGGCATACGCCCGCGCGGCTCTCCGCATGAAGGCTAACGGAGTGACCGGTTGCAAGACCGTTCTCGACGTGCCGCCTGCATACCTCAGCACTCTCAGCGACGAAGATTTGCGCGCTCATTGCTTGTAGTAGGTATGAGCACGGCTCCCCGAAGGGAGCCTTTGAGGTGTGAGCACGTCTGCCTTTGGCAGACTTTGAGTGAAAGAGTTCTAGGATTAATCCTAGAGCTCTTTTGTTTGGAGAACTCAAAGTGAAACGAGCTCAAAGGCGCTTTGCGCCGACCTCATAGCTCGTGCCTCGAACCTCGCGTCTCGAGCCTTACCGCTGAAAAAATCTCTGATTTATCTCAATCTCGATTCCCACGTACTGCGGGCCGAATTTCTTGCGGAGCGTGGTGGTGAGCCCGTCGGAAGAGCCTTTGTACGGGTAATTGAAGCGAACTTTCATGGCGGGGTAGAGCCGCTTGATTTCGGCCTTGATGACGTTCGCGTAGGCGCGTTCCTGCGGGCGTGCGGGATCGTAGAGAATTCCGATGTCTGTGTTGCGGACTTTACCGTTTAGCACGGGCGTAAAGCTGTGGATGCCGAGGTGGATGATTTCTGGCTCGGATTTTGCTGCGCGCGTTTTAGAGGCGGTTCGCTTCGGCGAACTCACTTCGACGTTGCTCAGTGCTGGCAGCGAACTTGCCACGAACTTTTCAATAGCTGCGCGGTATTCCTGCCAGTAGGCGGTGGCTTGGGCTTTTGCTTTCTCGGCGGCGGACTTGTCGCTAGCTTCGAACGCTTCGTAGTATTCGCTAAAAGCGCTCTTGTTGGTGATGGTGCGGTTCAGGTCCACGAACAGTCGCGAGAACTTTCCTTCGCAAAAGAATTCCGGCTTCGCAAATTTCACGAGCTTGCGGAATACGGCGAGTGCCCCGATGTCATAGGCGCGGTGGGTCTTTAGAACCTCGGCAGGAACGGCCTTCTTGAAGACGGCGGGTAATTTGTTGCTCGCGTGCTCGCATGTAAGCATGAGTTTCATTATTTCAATCGTTCCTTCAACGCGGAAATTTCCTCTGGGGTCATTCCGAGTTTTTCCAGGTATTTTTCTGTGGCCGAAGCCCAGTCTATCGGCTCGGTATCGGGGACGTCTATTCCCTCGGCGTGGTACACGGCCTTCAGATTCCTGAGGACGACCGCCTTGAAAAAATCAATCTGTTGTTCGTTCAAGGCAACCTGTTTGCCATTGACCACGGTGAAGTAGTTGCTGAAAGTTTTGGCGTAATCATCTTGGATTTCTTCGGTGGTAGCGCCCATTAAGGCTTCCAAGACGGCAATCATAAAACCGGTGCGGTCCATGCCATAGGTGCAGTGCACCAGATACGGGCCTTCGTGCTCAATCATGTAACGGAACCCTATTACGAGACCTACTTTGAAAATCTCTGAAAAGAATTCCGGGGGAACTCCTAAAAAGATGATGTTTTGTGTCGAATAATAGGTGGTTTCGTAACCCTTGTTGGAGTAAGCACTGCTCTCTGAATCGGCTAGGTTGATGAAGGTGGTTACGCCTGCGGCTTGAGCTAGAGAATCGACGTAGTAATTGCGGCCGAGGTAAAGGTAGATGGGACTAGAAGAACGGTAAAGTTTATGTTCCCCCATGCCTGTGGTGTGAACTTCTCTAAAGTTTGCGAATTCTTCGACTGAAAGGTCTGGGTAGCTTTCGGTGTAGGTGTCCATGTATTGGGTGTTGCGCATGATGTCGAGACCCAATAGGTAGCCGTCTTTTTCTTTCATAGATACAGAAACTTCTATGGGGGCGTTTTCAACGGTTATTCCGAGGACACTTGCCAACTTGGCGTTATGAGCTGTCAAGACAAGTTGGTCGGAACCCTTGATTGCGGCGACAAGGAATCCTGCGATGGGCACGTCGCTGGAGCTTTCCGCTACCGGCATTTCAAGAGTGTCGTAGCCGTTGATTGCGACTGTTACAATGTCGCCAATTTCAAACCGAGTCAAGAAAGAATCCGCCGGGTAGTTTAGATACATTTTGCCGGATGTGATTCCGTCTTCTTCAAGTATAAAATGAAGTTCGTTGGAATCTTCTAAGGCTGCATCGTGAGTGGTTGTATCGGTATTTACCGTGTCTACAGTGACCGTCGTGTCAGACGCTGTGTCGGAAATGGCGATTTCTTGGACGCTTGTGTCTGGCTCAGTGGGTTCTTCCAGAACTGTTGCGATTTCTTCTGTTGTGGTTTGAGGCTTTTCAGTCTCATTTGCAACAAAAGTTGAAACGGAATTGCTACAGGCTAGAAAAGCCTGCGTGCAAACCAGGAGTCCTACAAGAATCGGCCAATTTTTTCTCATTAGGAATAAATATATTCTTTTAAATTCCGTAGAGTCTATTTTCGGCCAAGCATTTTGCCAATTTCCCGTATTCGTATACAAAGTCGTCGCGGTCGGGGTCTGCGCCGACGGCTTTCACGAGGGCGCTTGCGAGCGTGCCGCGCTTGAACATTTCGGCAAGCAGAGTCTGCGAATGCGAACTGATTTTAGATTTTACGCTGTCTGTGATTTTTTGAATAAGCTCATCGGCAGTGATTTCACTTGCGTCAATCTTCCAAATATTCAAGAAATCGCGGTCGGCAATCACAGTCTTTTCGGCGGATTTTGTCGTTGCGAGTAGAATCTTGGCGAGTGCATTGGTATCGAGGGCGCGAATTTCGGCTTCGCTTGCGAATGCGCCTTCCGCAAGGCCCTTGAGTACGGCGACTTCCCATTCAGCAATGGCGATGTCGGCATCGGGGCATTCCTGAATGTCAACGAGTCGAATCTCGATAGCTCCACGGTCAAAGCGGGCGATGGCCCCGCGGCTATTCAAGAAGAAGTGGTTCAGCAAGTGTTCCGGATCGTAAGGCGCAATGTCTGCCTTCACGCGGTTGAAAATCTGTTCCTCGTAATCCTTGTAAGTAAACACCGCTTCGGGAATCACCTTGCCCGTGATGCTCGGGATTTTTTCCTGGTTGTGGCGATATGTTTCGATTCGTCCATCCAGGAATCCGCAGTACTTGCTGTCCAAAAACGGGCTAGAGGCAGCGATGGCGGGAATCAGCGGCAACAGCGCACGAATGGCTGCGTGCAACTTCCCGAATTCTTCGTCGCCATTGAAGGAGAGGTTGATATGGGTGGATTGCAGGTTCGCCCAGCCGTGCCCCTTGCAGTTAAAGATACGGTCGTAAGTTTCGTAAATGTCCAGGCAGTCGTAGGGCCAGAGTTTCATCTCGGCAGGGTCCATAAAGGGGTGGGCCGCCGTGGGCAAGAGCATCGCGTTAATGCTTTTGAGCGATTCGTTCGCTTTCAGAATTTCGTGATGAAAGGTCTTGCCCAAGTGCTTCAGGCTATCGACAGGCTGTGCGCA
Source organism: Fibrobacter sp. UWB1 (assembly GCF_002210325.1). NCBI lineage: Bacteria > Pseudomonadati > Fibrobacterota > Fibrobacteria > Fibrobacterales > Fibrobacteraceae > Fibrobacter > Fibrobacter sp. UWB1. Next base: position 35,297 of record NZ_MWQL01000019.1, on the reverse strand, counting down.
CTTGAATTCCAGCACATGGCTCACCAGCTCGTTAGAAAGCCCAATCGGCCCGTGTTCCACGTCAGAGAGCTGTTCGCCGTTCTTGTCTTTTCCAAGCGGAACATCGGCGCGGGGGAGAACATTCAAGGAATCACGATCCACGATCATGTATTCCATCTCGATGCCGTAGCGTTGCCAGAGTTTGTAATTCATAAAAAACCTCTAAGTAATGAGCTATGAGCTCGCTCGTAAACTCGCTCTGAGGTCGTGCGTTGCACTTTGTGCTTTTAATTTGGCGCCAATGGCGCGATTATTGAGATTCAAAGCACCGCAGGTGCGTACTCATACCTCAAAGGCACGAAGTGTCGACCTCATACCTCTAGAACCATTCCCTCTCATGTTGCTGCAGTTTATGTTGCGCGGCGTTCATGCGTTCCTCGATGCGGTGACGCAGTGACCTCATGATGGCGAGGTAAACTCTGCTCTTGCCCACGCCATCTTCGATGCCCGCGTCGATACTTGGGTTGTCGTTCACTTCGATTACAATCGGGTGGCCATGCCATTCCTTCAAATCCACACCGTAAAGCCCGTTGCCGATCAGGCTGCAAATCTTGAGTGCGGTTTTCACGATTCCATGCGGAACCATTTCGATAGGGATGCTTTCGCACTTACCCGAAAATTCTTCGCTTTGCTTGTCGTTGCTTTCCCAGTTGTAAATCTGCCAGTGGCCCTTGGCCATGTGGTATTTGCAGGCGTAAAGCGGTTTGCCGTCGAGCACGCCCACGCGCCAGTCGAATTCCGTCGGTGTAAATTCCTGGGCAATAAGCAGGTCGCTATGCTGGAACATCTCGTCAAGAATCTGTTCGAGTTCTTCTTTGTTGGTCGCCTTCTTGACACCCATCGAGAAACTCGAATCCGGCGACTTGATCACCATGGGGAACCCGATTTCCTTGGCGAGCGTGTGGCGGTTTTCTGCATGGGCGATAATCGTTTTGGGCGAATGAATCTTGGCCGCCTGCATCAGTTCTTGCAGGTACACCTTGTTGGAGCAGCGCAGAATGCTGTCGGGGTCGTCAATGACGGCGATGCCTTGCGACTGGGCTCGGCGGGCGAAACTGTAAGTGTAATGGTTCACGTTCGTGGTTTCGCGGATGAATATGGCGTCGAATTCGCCTACGCGCGGGTAATCCTTCTTGGTAATCATTTCCACGCGGAATCCCGTTTCTTCGGCAGCCTTGATAAAGTTCTGGATAGCCTGCGCGTTGCTCGGCGGCTCGACTTCATCGGGGTTCGTGAGAATGCCTAAGTCGTACAGGTAATCTTCTTCTTTACTGGTGGCGTAGCGAGTCTTTTCAAAATATTCCTGCGCAAATTTATCGACGAATTCCATGTGCGATTCAGGAATTTCATCCACGCAAATTGGGCGAATACTCTGGATGAACCACTTCTGCTTGAATACGAATTTTGCACGCAGTAGCGGTGCTTGGAACAAACGGTAAAGTTCCTGCGAAAGCTCCAGGTATTGCGGGCTCACGTTCTGACCGAAGTAAATCGAAAGTACGAATTCCGTGCCGGTCAGTTTGTGCAAGCTTTTTTGAATAAGGTTGTCGATTTCGTCGGAAATGTGCTTGATGACCGCCGGGGCCTTGAAGTCGCGCATGTTCTTGACGCCCGGAATTACCTTGTGCCCGCGGGCCTCGGCCAGCAGCGACACGTAGTAGCCTTTGCTCTGGTAGTTGTAATCGCGGCAAAGGTTGAATACGCGCAGGTTGCGTTCGTTGGTGTATTTGCTCGAAATCAGGTAGTCCTGTGCTGAAATGATATCGATGCCAGGAACGTGCAATTTCCAGTGCTTGGGATTGTTCACCACAATCAGTTTTTTCATGATTCTATGCCGTTATTTCTTATTCTCTATAACAAGCACGTTGCCGTCGTACGTCATGACGCCGAGCAAGATGCTGTGGAGTAGTCGGAACTTGTCCACCTTGTAGTAAGGGGTCTTGTGGAGGGGGTTGGTGCCGTCGGGGTCGGCCACCATGAATTGATTCTTGTCGTCTATACCGTACACCACGACGAAGTGACCCATGGGTTCGCCGTGGATGTCGTCAAAGACGGACTTGTCATCAGCTCCGGTGAATTCGCGCATGCTGCGGTACAAGTAGGTGGCCGAAAGTCCGCAAAGAACAGGCACGCCCTTCTTGAAATATTTTTCGAACATGGCTGCACGCAGGTCGGAAAATGCCACAGTTCCGCCCAAGTCGATAAAGCGGATGTAGGCCTCAATAGCCTTGCGGAGCTTGGGGGCGTGCTTCGCCTTGTGCAAAAGTTCAAGCTTAGCCTTCAGTTCCGGCATGGAAAGCTCGCTCCAGGTGGGGTCCAAAAGCGTCAGGTTATACGAATGAATAGTCACCTTGAATCCACGTTTGAGCGCGTCGATTCCGAGGAAAACGCCCAGCGTCCCGCCGTCTTCCAAGAACTCAATTTCAGAAATCAGTTGCTTTAGAGAAATCTTGTAGCCAAGGTGGTTATAGACCGCCTGTAGGCTAGTCGGCCCGCAGGTAACGTCGTCGGGCTGCTGTAGAATCTTGATGTCCATCGTTTTGCCTATTTTTGCCTTGTAGGTCGGGACGGTTCGCGGATTTAATCCGTTTGGCCGTACCCGTTCTCGTCTGGCGGCTGTCGGAAGGTTTTTTCGGGTCGTCGAAGGCGTGTTGTAAAGATACCAAAATCTGTAAATTAGGGCAAGGGGGACAAAAACACCTATGTAAACTTAATTTACAAGACAAATTCACTTTATATATATAGATTTGCCTTGTATGAAATCGATTTCTTGGAAGATTGCCTCGGTAATTGCCTTGACGGTATGTTTTGCTTTTGCCGATGATTTTGAAGATGCTCTTGCCTCGGTGGATTCTACGGAAGCGGCGAATATGCCGGGCATGTACGATATCAACCATTTTGAATACATGGACTGCTGGATCGAGTCGGCGGCAAACATTGTCCCGCGCGAACGTAACCGTATCGGAGCCATTCGTGACGAGGCTACGGTGTGCGGTTGCTACACGGTCCGTGAAAAGGGTGGTTTCGGTTGGCGTGCAAACGACGAGGGTAAGAAGATCGTGAAGGTCTGGGACATTCCCAAGCCGCGTCTGCTGACCTGCCCCAAGGGTATGACTTGCTCTCAGGAACTCTACATCTCGCAGTGCGTAGACCATATCAAGGAATCGACTCCGATGCTTTCGGACTTTGCCAAGGGCAAACCGCTGGAAGGCGCAATCGCACTCAACTTCGAGGACAAGTCCAAGACTCCGTTCGGCGAATACCTGGAAGCCCGCAAGGCCCGAGCCGATTCGATCAACTGCTTTATCAACGTACATAACAGGCCGGACGCCGGTCTCGAAAGCGACTTGCGTAACCCGTTCCTATTTCACCTTTCGGGCATGCCCCGCAAGCTCATTCCGAGTGCCGTGGGTCGCTTTACCGATTATAGCGATGTGCGCTGCCTCGACAAGGGTGATCTGACCGGCTTTGCCGCTAACGGTTATATCGAAAACCTCCGCCACGTAGACGCCAACGGTCTTATTTACGGCGAAGAAATCGGTTACATGAACGACCCGACTTATCCCAAGAAGCAAGGTCCCGAATGGGGTGGAATCCTCTGGAAGTCCCATTACAAGATGGGCATGCGTGAAGGTATTTCGACCTTCTACCGCTCCAGTGTCATGGACCAGAAGATTCACGGTACGGTCGACAGCTCTTACTACTTCAAGTTCTTGGAAGTGCCTTATACCCAGGGCTACGTGAACGGAACGGCCAAGATGTATTCCTATAAAGGTTTCCTGATGGCCGAAATCCCGTACAAGCGCAATGCCTTGCATGGCCGTATGACAGTGTTCAACCCGTTCAAGAAAAAGCCAGTGGCCTTGACGTTCAACGCGAACAGCCTCGAAGGCTTCGTTGACTTCGGTGAATTCGGTGGCGTGTTCCACAAGGGGCTTCCGAACGGCATGGTGACCTTCTGGACCGTCAAGGACACTTGCTATCGATGGATGCCCGACGAAGAAGTTTGCTACTCTGAACGCATTACCAAGAAACAGTGGGGCGCTTACAAGATGGGCCAGTTCCAGGGCACCATGGAATGCGCCGACGGTACAAAGGGCGGCAAGGACCTGATTTGCCCCGAACTCGACTCCGCTGCAGTCAAGAAACTCGCTATCAATGCAGACATTGCTCTCAAGGAAAAGGAGCGCGCAAAGGCCGAAGCCTTGATGAAGGATGCCGAAGAAGATCTTGCCAAGCAGAAAGAAGCTGACTCTTTGAAGGCTGCTGCCGCTGCGGCTCCTGCTGCAGAACAGCCGGCTCCGGAACAACAGACTGCCGCCCCTGCTGCAGCTCCTGCACCGGCCCCTGCCGCCGCTCCTGTAAAACCGGAACAGTCCGAAGAAGAAATGGCTGCCGCAATCCAAAAGGGCAAGAAGGCTATCGCTGCAAAGAAGTCTGCCAAGGCTGAACCCGAGCCGGCTGCCGCCGCTCCGGAAGAACCGCACGAACCGACTGCACTCGAAAAGGCGGAAAAGGCTAAACTCGAAGCCCAGAAGGCATTGCAAGAAGCCGAGAAGGCTCTTGCCGAAGCAAAGAAAGCTGAACGCGAAGCAATCCTTGCTGAACAGAAGGCCCTTAAGGCAGAACGCCAGGCCAAGAAGGCTCGCAAGGCAAAAGAAAATTCCAAATCGAAAAAGTCGGGCAAGAAAAAGAAGTAACTTCTAGTTCATGGCCGCTGGCCATTGAAATCGAAAAAGGCGCAGACAACTGCGCCTTTTCTTTAACCGACGGTGGGCCGGCAACCGGCTAGTCGTGAATCGAGTTCTTCAAGCTTTCGATGAGTCGTGCAAAGCTCGGGTCGGTTTCCATTTCTTTCTTGATGCTCTTGATGGCGTGAACCACGGTGGAGTGGTCCTTGCCGCCAAAGCGCGAACCGATGGACTGCAAACTGATGGGCGAGCATTCGCGCATCAGGTACATGGCGACCTGGCGGGCCTTCGAAATTTCCTTGGTGCCACGACCCGATTCGGTGAGCTTGGCTTCGGGCACTTCGTAGTGCTTCGAAACGGTGTGGAGAACGGCGTCGAGGCTTACGCGGCGGCGAAGCGTCGGAGCGATTTCGGCGACCACCTTCTGGGCGATGCTCATGTCGATGTCGTGGTGCATCAGGCTCGACTGCAAGGTGAGCTTGATGATAGCGCTTTCGAGGCAGCGCACGTTGCTTGCGATGTTTTCGGCAAGGTAGTGCAGAACGTCGTCGCTGATTTCCAGGTGGCGTTCTTCGGCCTTCTTGTGTAAAATGGCTTCGCGGGTTTCTACGTCAGGCGGCTGGATGTCGACCGTGAGGCCCCAAGCGAAACGGCTGACCAAGCGGTCAGACAAGTTCTTGACTTCGGCTGCCGGTGCATCAGAGGTCAGCACAATCTGCTTGCCGGCCTGGTGCAAAGCGTTAAAGATCAAGAAGAATTCGTTCTGGGTTTCGTACTTGCCGGTCCAGTTCTGAATATCGTCAATCAGCAAGATATCGACTTCGTTTCTGTAGAAGTCGGACATTTCGGTAATGCGCTGTTCGCGCAGGCACTTCATGTACTGCTGCGAAAAATCTTCGGAGGTCAGGTAGCACACGCGCTTAGTCGGGTCATCTTCGAGAATGTAATTACCGATAGCTTGCAAAAGGTGAGTCTTGCCAAGGCCCGAAGAACCGTAAATAAAGAGCGGGTTGTACTGCGTACCGTCGGGGTTCCTGGCAACGGCGAGTGCTGCGTTGAACGCAAGCTGAGCTTTGTCGCCCGGCACAAAATTTTCGAAGCGGAAAGAACCCGAAAGCGGAATGCTCGGCTTCAAGAAATCGCGGAAGCTGTTGTTGCCTGCAGGTGCAGCCTGGGCTACAGCTTCTTGTTGCTGGAATTCAAATTCAATTGCAGATTCGTCGTGCGTGACTTCGCGCCAGGCGAGGCGGATGAGTTCCTTGTAAGCAGAATAGACGGCGGTATCCAGTCCGGGCGGAACGGTAACGACTGCATGACCGGTGGTAAGGCTTGAGAGCTTGGTCTGCGCAAAATATGTCTTATAAACCGTGTCCGAAAGCATCCCACGGAGGTAGTTCAAACATCTTTCCCATTCGGCTTGCATTTCTTCCTCTTCCACTAAAGTGCGAACAAAAATCTATCAACAGGTAGGCCATATAATCTAGAAAATTGCGCCGGAGTGTTGATAAGTTTAGCTTCTCATTAAGGCGAAAATTCGTTTTTTGAGCTTGGACCGCAACCCTAAGTCGTTGATTGTTAACAAGATAGAAGAAATAATTTACATTAAGCATGTTGTTTGTGTACAAATTAACTAGATGCTGTGATGGTCCCACTTTGGGGCTTCTATTTCCTGAATTTGCCTCTATTTTTCTACATTTACGCCCGTATGCAAACGTTTGATATTGATTCCTTGATGACTCTATTGCTCAATACTTTGGATTACTGGTTTTGGGCTCCGCTCGTATTTTGGTTTTGGCTCTATAGATGGTTTTTCCGTGTGTCATACCCGATTTATTTCAAGAAATTGGCGAATAAAAGAGTAAAATGGGCGTATGTTCCTAAGTGGAAGTTTTATTGGAAACCCCTGGATACCTTCTTTACGCTGATTTTTTCGATCGCTTCCGCTTTGCCCGCTATTTGGGCTGTGATAAAGTGGCTTCCGATCTATCCCTGGTTTTATGGTTTTGCCATCTCGCCCTTGTTTATCCTGTTTGGCCTGCTGCTTCGCCGTGTTGCACGCGGCAAGGCTGCCAAACTTTACCAAGCCGCCTATTTCCTGGAATACCGCAAGGCTTGTTACGAGTGCGATGTCAAGGGAGCTCTCAGGAATGAGTCCGATATTCAGAATCGCACTTTCTGGAGTTTTACCAAGAAGCTTAAGAATGCCGAAGCTCACGGACGTCTGTGGAAGTATGTGAATGCCATGGCTAAGAGCAAGAAGATTCCGCGCGACATTTACGCGGAGATCAACTAGTTTCTTCGATTAAGTCAAAGGATGTGTTGAGGGTTTTGAATGTCGAATATTCTTGATTCAATCGGAGTCGGTGAAAACGTCTTGGATGGTCGCGCCGCATGGAAGTATGCCGAAGAAATCCTTCTGCAGGTTTCTAGGACTTTTGCGCTCAATATCAATGTGCTCAAGGGTAAGCTCCACAAGAGCATTCTGCTTGCTTACCTGTACTTGCGCATTGCGGACACGGTCGAAGACGACCCCGATATGAAGGCTTCTGAAAAAGAAGTCATTCTGGGCAAGTTTGCCGAAATCTTCAAGACGGCGGAACTCTCCGACGAACTGGTTGCCGACTTTGAAAAAACGCTTCCGGAAAGTTGGCGCAAGTCTGAACACCCGTACATGAACCTTTGCCTGCATACCCATGTGGTGGTGCCCCTGTTGCGCGAAATGCCCGAAACGTATGCGGCACCCGTGCGTGCGGTAACGATCGAAATGTGCCATGGCATGGCCAAGTTTGCGCTCCGGCAAGAGGCTGCGCTCAGTTCCGGCTGGTTTACGCTCGAAAGCGTGGCCGACCTCGACGAATACTGCTACTACGTGGCCGGCATTGTCGGCAAGCTCTTGACGAATCTCTTTGCTGCCGATACCTGCCTCATCGGCGAATCCCGCAAGGCCGAAATGCAGAAACTCGACGTGAGCTTTGGGCTTGCGCTCCAGGTGGCGAACATCGTGAAGGACTGTGTCGAAGATTCTACCCGCAGGGTCTGTTTTGTTCCCGAAGAAATTTGCCGCAGGCATGGCTTTGCCCATTCCTACGAAATGTTCGAGGCCCCGGCAGATGCAAGTGCCCGTGCAGACTTTGACAAGCGTCGCGCCGCGGTGATGGGCGAGCTCGTGCAAAAGGCCTGGGGCCACTTGGACGATGCCATTGCCTACACCAAGCTCATTCCGAACGTCAAGATGCGTACAAGGCTGTTCTGCCTGTGGCCGCTCTTTATGGCTGCCGAAAACATGAAGCTGATTGGCGACGGTTCTAGCCTTTTTGCCTCCGAAAAGAAGGTGAAGATTACCCGCGACACCGTCAAGCGAATCATTAAGCAGACGACGTTGCATTTCTATTCGGATAAGTGGATCGAGAAGTCTTACGCTAAATTGAGAAACAAATAAGAGTATATGAAGAAATTTGATTTTATAAATAAATGGCCGTTTCATGTGGGTGTGATTCTTTTTAGCATTGTGGCTGACCAGTTGACAAAGCTGTGGGCGCTCGTTCGCTTTACTAACGAAACGGGTGCGCCGAACCACGATACGATCAACGTCATCGGTGAATTGGTGCGTTTTCAGTTGGTGTTCAACAAGGGGGCCGCTTTCAGTAGCCGCCCGCAAGACTTGATGCCCTTTTTGCCGCCTTGGCTGTTCTTTTTGCTGATTTCGATTGTTGCAACCATTGTGCTTGTGTGGTTCTACAAGTCCATTGACAAGCGTGATTGGATGAGCCGTTTGGGCGTGGTGATGATTCTCGGTGGTGCCGTCGGTAACTTTATTGACCGTATGCGTTTGCAGATGGTGGTGGATTTTATCGATTGCGATTTCCCGGACTTTATCATGACTCGCTTCCCGACATTCAATGTCGCGGATTCCTTTGTAACCGTGGGCGTCGCGATTGTAATCCTTTCGCCGATGATCCTGAAGAAAATCCATCAAGAAATTAAGAACGAAAAAAATAAACAAGTGGACGTTAGTCCGTAGGAAGTAAACAGTAACTTCCTACTTCCAACTTCCTACTTCCAACTGCTTATGAACTATATCGTTGACGAAAAGCATTCTGGAGAACGCATCGACAAGTTCCTTGTGGGTGTCATGGAAAACGTGTCCCGCACGGACGTGCAGAAGTTGATCGCCGCCGGCGAAGTCAAGGTGGGCGGCATTGCCTCTCCCAAGAATTTCCGTGTCGAAGCGGGCATGGTCGTGGTGGTGGACAAGATTCCCGAAAAAGAGGCGAGTACGCTGGAACCCGAAAATATCCCACTCGACATCGTTTACGAAGACGACGATATCGTGGTCTTGAACAAACCGCGTAACCTGGTGGTGCATCCGGGTAACGGTGTGCAGAACGGGACGCTTGCCGCAGGCCTTCTGTATCATTTTAAAGAAAATTTGTCTGCAGTGAACGGCCCGTTACGCCCGGGCATTGTCCATCGACTGGACAAGGATACACCAGGGCTTATGGTGGTGGCGAAGAACGACGCTGCCCACAGGCATTTGGCTCACCAGCTGGAAACCCGCACGCTGCACCGCACCTATAATGCCCTGGTGTGGGGGCATCCTCGCGACTTGGAAGGTACCATCGATGCCCCCATCGGGCGTAACCCCAAGAATCGCCTCAAGATGGCTGTCGTGAGCGATGGCAAGCCGAGCCGCACGCATTTTGTGGCAAAGAAATTTTTCGCCTTCGCAACATTGCTTGAATTGCAGCTTGAATCGGGCCGTACGCACCAGATTCGCGTACATAGCCGCTACATGGGGCACCCGGTCGTGGGCGATCCGTTGTACGATGGCCGCGACGGCTGCCTGAACCGCGTGTCTCCCTTGATGAAGGATGTCGCCGCGAAGGTTCTCGAAATTGCTCCTGCCCAGCTTTTGCAGGCCGTGAAAATTGAACTGATTCACCCGACCACGGGCAAAAAGATGAAGTTCAAGGTTCCGCTCGAAAAACCTTTCGAACAAGTTCTTAAACTCCTCAAAAAGGAATGCCCGGCTGAAGCTCCTGTCTTTGATGACGAAGATGAAGGCTTTCGCGATTTCGATCCTGAAATGCGCTTTAGCGAAGGCTACGAATCGGATGAAGCTGAATCTGAAAATCTGGATGTGTTTGACGAAGGCGTTTTCCCAGAATTGAAGGAGCGCAAGACGCGCGCCCAGCGCTTCGCCGAACGTGCCGCCCGTGCAGCTAACCGCAAGGCTAAGGCTGCTGAACGTAAGCGTATCAAGCAAGAAAAGGCCGCCCGCAAGCGCGGCATTGCTCCCGAAGATTTTGTTCAGCCCGGTTACGAACCGACCATCGACCCTAATTTGTTGTAGTTCGGATTTCGGAATTGTGAATTCGGAACAGGTTAGTTTGTTTTAATTCTGAATTCCGAACTCCGAATTCTGAATTTCATTAATGCCGTAGGCACATTACCTTAGAGGGTATTCCTTGAAGTCCTTGACGCCGAATTCCTTGCGCAGGTAATCCCAACGTACCAGGCGGTTCTTCCAGTAATACTTACGATACAGGCGGCGTGCGACGCGGCTTGTTAATTCGTACGGAATCGTGTGGTGGTCATCGGCCACGCTTTCCATCGAAATGCGAAAATCCAGTTCACCGTTCACGACATCGACTGTTTCGCCGACTTGCACATCGGGAATGTGGCTCACGTCAACCATGGTGGCGTCCATGCACACGCGGCCAAGAATCGGGCAGAGCTGTCCGCGAATGAACACAAATCCCTTGTTGTATTCGCCGCGCAGGTAGCCGTCGCCGTAACCGATAGCGATTGTGGCGATGCGGGTCGGCTGCTGGGCCATCCAGTAACCGCCGTAGCTCACGGTTTCGCCGGGCTTTACATCGTGGATGTGACGAATGGTAGACTTGATTCGCATCACCGGCTTGATCGGCCAGGGGGACGGCGCTGCACCCATGCAGTTGTAGCCGTAAAGGGCAAGGCCCGGGCGCACCATGTCAAAATGACTTTCGGGGTGGGTGAGGGTTCCTGCCGAGCTAGAGCAGTGGCAAATCTCGGGGCGGAGTCCTTCGGCTTCAAGCACATCGACCAGGCGGGTAAAGCGCTGGATCTGAATTTCGGTCTTCGGGTTCCCCGGCATGTCGGCGGTGGCCAGGTGAGTGAACATGCCTTCGAAGTGCAGGTTCTTGAGGCTTAAGGCTGCGCGGATGTTGTTAAAGTCTTCGGCGTCAAAACCGTAGCGGTTCATGCCGGTATCGATGGCCAAGTGAGCCTTGCAGGTGGTTCCCGTATCGCGCAGGAACTGATCAAACGCCATGGCGGTACGAATGTCTGTAATGGCTGCGGTCAGCTGGAATTCTACGAAGTAGGCGAAATCAGCCGGAGTGCAGGGGCCAAGTACCAGAATCGGCAAGTCCATGCCGTACTGGCGAAGCAACATGCCTTCGCTAATGTGGGCAACGCCCAGGTAGTCGGCACCGCCGAATTTGGCGGCAAAAGAGCAGGCGAGGCTTCCGTGACCGTAAGAGTCCGCCTTGACGGGCAAAAGAATCTTCGTGTTGGCCGGAATCTGGCTTCTGATAAATTGAATGTTGTTGCAGAGTGCGTCTAAGTTGATTTCAATCCAGTTCGGGCGCGCTATCTTATTTAAATCGGGAGGAGTCGCTAAAAGTTTCATGATGTGTGAAATATAGGTAAGTCCTTTTGCTTTGGTTACATGTTTGTAAGAAAATTGTCCTTTTTTGGGGTGTTCTTATTCCATAGTGGAATAAATCAAGTTGAAAGGTTTTTTGTAAATCAGGCTGGCAGCAGCCTAAGCTTCGATTCGCGCTCAATCTCAGTAATGGCGCGGAGTCTGTTATTTTGTATGAGTTTACAATTTTGCAGATGAAAATTTGTTTACCGTATGCGGTGAAACCTTTTGATTTTTTGTTTGTAGTTTTCATTTTGAAGAAAGAAATATCTTGTTCTAATTCCGAATAAAGGAACGGATATAGAATGAAATACAGATAAACTAATTCCTTTGTTCTGTCGTTTTGTTTCCCTGACATATTTGACTTTGTGTAATGGGCTTGCCTTTTAAAGTCCCGTTCCGGAGTCTGTTCCAAAGGCAAGAATAATGCCCTGTCAAAAGGGTAGTGTCCCTGCCTATACCCTAAAACATCCATCAAAACCCTGTTAAAGGGAGGATAAAATCATGACAGCAGTAGTCCAAACACCGGATTCGTTCATCGCGTCCCTGTTGCCGGATTCCGACAAAAAGATGGTGCGCATTGCAGGCGTATCGCTTCTTGTCGCGATTCTTCTGTGCTTCTGGGCAACGACGTACGAGGTGCTGATTGACGATTCCATTTTTGTGGATTCGCCAACCACCGAAATCACAGCAACCATGAACATCATCGACAAAAAGGAGGAAAAAAAGCCCGACAAGAAACCAGAACGAAAACCGAAAGATATCCAAAGTAAAAGGCCTGGCACTGGCGGGAAACCCGTAGGGCGTGGTAATCCTCGAGCCCCGCTCAATCGTGGCGTGATTCATGCGCTAGAGGCTCAAACTGCAAATGCTTCGGCTGCCGCTTACGACTTGATCAGGCAAAGTTTTGCCAAGGATATCGACAAGGTTCTCAAGAATACGAATGGCTTGCAAGTGACCGGCAAGACAAAGATTGGTGAAGTCCGTGGAAAAATTTCAGACGGATTTAACCAAGGCATGTTTGCCGGTGGCAGCGGCGGTATCGGCGACGATATCTCGAACCTGGTCAGTGGCTCTGCTGGAGCTATATCGACCAAGGCTATGGGAAATATAAAGGCTCCCAAGGAAACGGATATTGAGTGGGGCTCCGGCCCGTCATCCCGTTCCGCTGCAGATATCATGAAGGTTGTCCGTCAGCGTACTCCTGGACTACGGCATGTCTACAATAAATACCTCAAAAAGAAGCCGGGGTTCCAGGGAAAGGTAACGCTCAAGTTCACGATTGCTCCGGGTGGCGAAATCATCAGTATGTCGCTGGTGTCGTCCACGACGGATTACAGCGAATTCGACAATGAAATCAAGAAATCAGTCGGTCGCTGGACATTCAGCAAGGTGAAATCGGGCAATACCACGGTGACCATACCCTTCACGTTCTCGGAATAAATTATTTCGCTGCGGAAGCTACGTGTTCTCGTCATCGCGAGGTGCGTAGCGCCGTGGCGATCTCCTTTTGCTATATTGTAGTCTGCAAATAGGAGTATAGAAATGACAGATCCTCGCGTTACAAAGCTAGCTGAAAATTTGATTAACAACGCCATTGCTCTTAAGCAGGGCGAAAACATTCTTATCGAAACGACCGACACTCCTGACGAAGTCACGACAGAACTTGTGAAGGCTGTCGCCAAGGTGGGCGGTAACGCATTCGTGCATAATTACCGCGGTCGTGTCCGTCGTGAAATGATCAAGTCGGCAACCATCGAACAGATGCAGCTTCAGGCAGACCTCGCTATGGCCGAAATGCAGAAGATGCAGGCCTACATCGCCATTCGCGGTGCCGATAACGCCCTCGAAAATTGCGATATCAACGGCCGCCAGATGCTCAACTACCGCAAGATTAACGAAGACGTGCTTAACTACCGCGTGAATAAGACGCGTTGGTGCGTGCTCCGCTGGCCGAACCCCTCCATGGCGCAGGGTGCCAAGATGAGTTCCGAGGCGTTTGAAGACTTCTACTTCGAAGCCTGCCTTGCCGACTATCCGAAGATGGCCAAGGCCGCCCAGAACCTCGTAGACCTCATGAACCGTACCGACAAGGTCCGCCTTGTGGCAAACGGTACCGATTTGACGTTCAGCATCAAGGACATTCCTGCGATTCCGTGTTGCGGCAACATGAACATCCCCGATGGCGAAGTCTATACCGCACCGGTGCGCAACAGCGTGAATGGCGTGATTCACTACAATACGCCGACCCTTTACGACGGCAAGTATTTCAGCAATATCCGCCTGGAATTCAAGGACGGCAAGATTGTGAACGCCACCTGCGAATCCGGCGACAACGTGGCCCTGAACGCGCTCTTCGATACCGACGAAGGCGGCCGCTATGTGGGCGAGTTCGCTATCGGCTTCAACCCGTTTGTGAATGCTCCCATGTGTGATATCCTCTTCGACGAAAAGATTGCTGGCTCCATCCACTTTACGCCGGGCCGCTGCTACGAAGAAGCCCCGAACGGCAACATCAGCGCTATCCACTGGGATCTGGTGCTCATTATGCGCCCGGAATACGGTGGCGGCGAAATCTGGTTCGATGACAAGCTCATCCGCAAGGACGGCCTGTTCGTGGTTGACGAACTCAAGTGCCTGAACCCGGACCAGCTGGGAAAATAGATTTTCATAAGAAGGAGGAAATATGGTGAAAAAACTCTCCATTTTTTTGGGGGCCTTGCTGGCTGTACCATGCTTGGCTACAAATGGTAAAATGGCTGGTGCGGGAACCGCCGAAAGTCCATGGCAGGTCGCCGATTACGAGGACCTCAAGGCTGTGGGTTTAGGCGACTATGGCATGAATGGGCATTATGTCCTGGTGGCCGATATCGATGCATCTGCTTCCCGGAACGAAAAGAATGCCTCCGATTCCACCGCCGGTTTCCAGCCGATAGGCATAGCGTACTATGGAACAGAGCAGTCTTATTTTGGCGGCGTATTTGACGGCGCGGACCATACCATATCGAATCTTTATTCGATGTCGACGGATACTCGTTCAACGGCCATGTTTATGGCTGTAGGCCCTAATGGTGTTGTCAAGAATCTGAAAATGTCCGATTGCTTTATTTCGGTAAAGTTTGTCTGGGCAGCTGGCACTGTGGCCGTAATGAATTTTGGCTTGATTGAAAATGTTGAGCTCAAGCGTGATACGGTGCGCGCCCCGGTTAGTACGGGTGGTGTTGTGGGTATTAATGAAAACGGCATCATTCAAGATGTAGACTTTATTGGCGTCGTTTATGGCATTAATGATCGTGTAAGTGTCGGCGGTATTGTCGGTAGCAATTCCGGAACAAAATCGGTTATTCGTAACGTGAAAGTCGATGCCGACATGCGGTCTACTTATTACGGACAAAAACTTGGTTTAGTTGCCGGTGACAATGAAGGCCTAATTGTTTCTGCTGAAATCAATGGAATTCTTGAACATGGAAACCGTTATCTGGGCGGTGTGACCGGATATAATACGGGAACGATTGATTCGTGTGTTTCTCATGGTTCAATTTATTCGATGAATGAAAATTCGGCTGGCCTGGTTGGGTATAATAGCGGAACCATCAAGAATTCCAGTGTCGATGCCGATACGGTTTTTGGTGAATACCGTGGTGCGGCTGGTTTTGTTGGAACGAACGATACGACTGGGGTCATCGAAAACGGCTTTGCCAAGACGAATGTCCATTCCGATAGTTCTGGCGGTTTCGTCGTTCACAATGCTGGTATCATCAAGAATTCCCGTATGGAAGGCACGGTTTCTGCCGATTCATTCCCTGGGAGACTTGTGTCTGGTTTCGCTTTGAACAACGCCGGCACTATATTGAATTCGTATTCGAAAGCAAATGTTGATGCGTTCAACAATTTGGCAGGATTTGTATTCCGCAATAGCGGCAAAATCGATAGTTGCTATGCGACGGGCCATGTGAATAACGGTAATAAGGGATCCGGTGATACTTATGGTGGCTTTGTCGGTCAAAACGACTCTACCGGTATTATTTCGAATAGTTTCGCAAGCGGGGAAGTCGTTGGTGGCATGCATGCTGGCGGCTTTGTGGGAGTAAATAAAGGAAAAATTCTCAATTGCTATGCGACGGGTGATGTGCATTCGTATTCTGTTTTTGGCGGCTTTGTCGGCGTGAACAAGGGCAATATCTACTATTGCTATGCGACTGGATCTCTTGAAAAAATCACAGGTTATGATGTGTCGTATACGGCGGGCGGCTTTGTCGGTTCCAATGAAGGTCAAATCAATAATGCCTACGCTACGGGAAATGTCACCAGTGAATACACAGGCGCTGGTTTCGTTTCGAGTAACAGTGGAACCATTTTGAATGCCTATGCTACGGGAAAGGTTTCTGGTAAGGTTGAACCTGCTGGATTTGTCGGTACGAATAGAAAGAATATTGAAAACGTATTCTTTGCTGGAAAGACTGTTGCAAGCGGCGCTGAACTTTATGGTGCCGGCTGCTTTGTGGCAGGAAACGACGGATCTGTAAAAAATGCCCTTTACAATAAGGATGGCTGCGGGTTTGGAACGGATTCAACGGTAGACGGCGTTGCGTTTACTGAAATGAAGAATGCGTCTCTATACAAGAACTGGACTGATTTCGACAAGTATTGGACTTTGAACGATACGCTCTCCTTCCCGCACCTTGTGTTTACGACAGGAGTGCTTCCCGAAATTATCGAAGATGGTCCTCCGATTGAAATTGCGAAGCCGAACGTGGTAGCCGTGAAGGGCGCTAATGGCCTTAAACTATATGGAAACCGCCGAAACCTGCAAGCTATGGTAACGCTTTCCCGTTCGGGAATGACGAACGTCAAGGTGTATAATTTGAAGGGGGTGTTGCAGAAGGTTGTTTCGCTTGGCAAAATGAGCGAAGGCGTGCATCAAGTGAATTTGAGTGGTGCCGTAGATGCTCGAGGCGTTGCTTTGATTGTTCTGGAACAGAACGGCAAGGCTCTGTCGAGGACGCTTCTTCGCTAGTTTGAACTTGCTAAAAATTGCTGAATACAAAAAAGCCGTCCTTTGCAGGACGGCTTTTTAAATGTTTTTCGCTAAAGCGAAAGTTGCGCAGTCGCGCAATCTTTCGAATTACACACCCTTAGCGAGAATCTCCCCAATCTGCACGGCGTTGAGGGCTGCGCCCTTGCGGATCTGGTCACCGGTGAGCCACAGCGTGTTGCTGTTCTCGTCGGCGAGGTCCTTGCGGATACGGCCTACGAACACGTTGTCCTTGCCGGCGCTTTCGAGCGGCATCGGGTACACGTAGTTCTGCGGATCGTCCTTGAGGGTCACGCCCGGAGCGTTCTTCAAGGCATTGCGGATTTCTTCCACGGAAACCGGACGTTCGGTTTCGAACCACACGGATTCGGAGTGAGAACGCAGCGAACTCACGCGCACGCAGGTGGCGCTCGTGCGAACGTCAGAGTGCATGATCTTGCGGGTTTCGTTGTACATCTTCATTTCTTCCTTCGTGTAGTCGTTTTCCGTCATCTTGTCGATCTGCGGAATCACGTTGTAGGCGAGCTGGAAGGGGAACTTGTTGATGTGCGTCGTCGTACCGGTTTCGAGGATGTCCTTGTACTGCTGCTTGAGTTCTTCCATGGCGATGGCGCCTGCGCCACTTGCACTCTGGTAAGAAGAAATGTGGATCTTCTTGATGTGAGAAATCTTTTCGATCGGGTTGAGCACCACAACCATCATGATGGTCGTGCAGTTCGGGTTAGCGATAATGCCCTTGCCGCCGAGTTCAGGCTTGTAGAGCTTGATGTCTTCGGGGTTCACTTCTGGGACAACCAGCGGCACTGCCGGATCCATGCGGAAGAAGCTGGTGTTGTCCACGACCACGGCTCCGTTTTCGACGGCGATCGGAGCAAATTCCTGGGAAATTGCGGCACCAGCGGAGCTGAGCACCAGGTCGACACCCTTGAAAGAATCCTTGTTCAGAACTTCGCACTTGAGGGTTTCGCCCTTGAACTTGAATTCCTTACCGGCGCTGCGTTCAGAAGCGAGGAGCTTCAGGCTCTGCAGCGGGAAGTTGCGTTCTTCGAGGATGGAGAGGATTTCCTGGCCCACGGCGCCCGTGGCGCCCATGATGGCAACGTTGCGAATCATAATTAACCTTTATTGTTCGGTTTGTTGTTGATTGTTTGATTGTAAAGCTTCTGTGGCGTTCCAGAAACGCTTCAGGTAGATTTTCATCTGGCCAATCTGGTCTCTGGACTGCCTGTATTGGATCAGTTGCTGCTCCGGGTTTTCCTGGAGCGTGTAGCTGTAGAGCGCGTAGGCGGCGAGTCGCACGCATTCGCTTGCCTGAATCAGTTCCTTGTGCGCATCGCTGGATTTATGCGGGTGGAAAAGCCCGAGAACCTTTTTGTTAAGCGCGATGGCATTGTTGTTGATGGCAAGCGCCTGGCTGCTGCGCATTTCACGCTCTGATTCCGAAATGCTGGACGGCAGGGTGCCGAAGGCATCCATGGAGTTGATGATGTCTTGCATGCGCTTGATGACTGTTTCTGCATCGACCAGATAACTGTCGAGCCTGCTCAAGTCCTTGTCGTCGCTGCCGGCTTTGCCTGCCTGATCGCCGGTGCGAATCCTATGGCGAACCATGTGGTCGGAACCGGGCAGAATCTGTCCGCCTTCACCATTCTGGAACGAGGCGATGTAGTCCTGGTACTTCATGTTCATCGCGGCGATTTCTTCGGCGGTGTAGTCCGATGTCGGAATGAACGTCGGGCGGTCCCAGTAGGCAATTCCCATGAAGGCCGACAGCATAAAGAAGGCGAGAAAGATGTTTCCGACCTTCGCTGCGCGGTCGTCAAAGCGGATAAAGCCTATGATAGCGAAGAAAAACAGGCTCGCGAATGACAGCAGGAGTCCGCCGTCGCAGTTGTAGGCAATGAACGAGTTCTTCGCGAAGAAGAATATGCAATCCATTGCCACAATCAGGAATGACAAAAACACGCCCATCATGATTTTGGTGCGTGTTTCTGCAGAAACGGACATGAGAATTGCTGTAAAGGTGATGCCCAGGGGGAGCACCATCATCAAAGCGATATCTGCAATTTGCTGGTTCATTTTTTAGAAAGGCAGATCGTCGTCGACGCCTTCCGGTGCTGGAGCATCGTAAGAGGGGGCGCTTGCCTGGCTAAAGTTGTTGGACTGGCTGTAGGAGTTGCCTCCCTGGAAGTTGCCGCCGTTCTGGCCGCGCGGCGTCAAAAGTTGGAATGTGTCCAGGTTGACTTCGGTGCTGTAACGCTTCTGGCCGGTTGTCTGGTCGGTCCAGCTGCGGTTGGTGAGCGAACCTTCTACATAGAGGGTCATGCCCTTGTGCACGCCGAGAGTTTCCATCGTGTCGGCGATTTTGCCCCAACCCACGATGTTGTGCCAGTCAGTCTGTTCCTTCTGTTCACCATTGTTATCACGATAGCGACGGCTGGTGGCCAAGGAGAACGATACGCGCTTGCGACCTGCTGCGCTTGCGCTAATGACGGGGTCCTTGCCGATATTGCCGATAAGCATCACTTTATTCAAATAAGCCATAATTAATCCTAGTTGTTTTTTGTTCTAGGGTAAAAATAAAAAAATCCGTCTGTCACTTTGTGCCATTTTTGAATTTTTTTTCGTTTCCAGGCCCCGCCAGGCGCCTTTTATTTATATTTTCTTGAAAAAAGTTGTCTAACCCCTAACCTTTAATCACTGCTGACTAAGTTCTGCCAACTGCCAACGAATCACTATGGTAACCCTCGCTCTTTCACAATTTGAAAAAGTTTTCCCCGCAAATCTCAAGGGTAAGCGCCTCGGCGCGGTTTTGCACCCGGCATCGGTTCTCCCGGATTTGCACTATACCCTCGATTTACTCAAGGAATACGACGGCAAACTCTTTAAACTGTCGGCCCTTTTTGGCCCCCAGCACGGTATCAAGGGACACACCCAGGACAACATGATCGAATGGGAAGGTTACACCGACCCCGAACTGGGCATTCCCGTTTATAGCCTTTACGGCGAACACCGCGAACCCACTGCCGAAATGCTCAGTCACGTAGACATGATGCTTGTGGACTTGCAGGATGTGGGCGCCCGCTACTACACGTTTATCTGGACGCTGTTCCTTTGTATGAAAGCCTGCGAAAAGGCCGGAATCCCCGTGATTGTGGTGGATCGCCCGAACCCCATTAACTGCGTAGACGAAGAAGGCCCGGTGCTGGATTTGGACTACACGAGTTTTGTGGGCCTGCACAGTATCCGTACGCGCCATGCTAAGACGATTGGTGAATTGGCGGTGCAGTTCAAGGAAGAACGCTTCCCCAAGTGCGAACTCTACGTGCTCGGCATGGAAGGTTACGACAAAAAGATGTGGTATGATCAGACGGGTCTTCCGTGGATTTTGCCGAGCCCCAATATGCCGACCCTCGATACCGCTATCGTTTACCCCGGCATGTGCCTGTTCGAGGCGACCAACGTGAGCGAAGGCCGCGGCACCACGCGTCCGTTCGAAATTTTCGGTGCCCCGTTTATCGATGCCGTCAAGCTTTGCAAGTACATGAATGACCTCAAGCTCCCGGGCGTCTACTTCCGCGAAAATTACTTCCAGCCCACGTTCCACAAGGGTGCGGGCCAGATTTGCGGGGGAGCGCAGATTCACGTGCTCGACCGCGACAAGTTCCGCAGTTTTGATATGGCGGTAAAGCTGTTGCAGTACATTTTCAACGAATATCCCAAGGATTTCGCCTGGAAACAGCCCCCTTACGAATACGAATTCAAGAAGTTGCCCATTGACATTTTGCTCGGTAACGGCACGTTCCGCAAGGAATTTATTGAAAGTAGCATTTAACCATCAAAGAAGAGGAAAGTATGATTCAACAATCTAACGGAAAATTTGAAATGCCGGCACTCCCGTATGCCGCAGGCGACCTGGCTCCAGTTCTCAGCCAGGAAACTATTGAATTCCACTACGGTAAGCATCTGCAGACTTACCTCAATAATTTGAACGCAGCCCTTCCGGGTAGCGCTTTCGAAGGCAAGACTGTCGAAGATATCGTCAAAGTAGCCGAAGGCGGTGTATTCAATAATGCAGGCCAGTTCCTGAATCACTACATGTATTTCATGCAGTTCAAGGCTCCGTCTGCAGGCAACGTTCCGACGGGTAAAATTGCCGACGCCATCGCCCGCGATTTCGGTTCCTTCGAAAAGTTCCAGGAAGTATTCCAGACAAAGGGTGCAGGCCTCTTCGGTTCCGGCTGGGTATGGCTCTCTGCCGATGCACAGGGCAAGCTTGTGATTACGCAAGAAGGTAACGCCCAGAACCCGCTCACCAAGGGCTTAAAGCCGCTCCTTACGTTCGATGTGTGGGAACATGCCTACTACATTGACTACCGCAACCGCCGCCCCGATTACCTCAAGGGACTCTGGCAGATTGTGGACTGGAACGTCATCAACAACCGTCTCGGCTAATTTCAGAACAGATGTAAAAAGAAACCGCTGGTCATTGGACCGGCGGTTTTTCTTATAAGTAATTTGATTTATGGCCGATTATTCATCCGGATTTTCTCGTTCTATAAGTCCGTTCTCGTCTCGGAGCATCTCTTCCCATTCGTAATTGTTGCCGTCTTTACATCTAAAATGGTATCCTTCGGAGTAGGTGTCGCACAAACTCGAAGAAGTCGATTTCGCAATTTTGGTCTTGTACATGGTTTTGCAATGGACGGTGGTGTCGCTGGCGAGCATGTACGGGTAAGAGGTGCTGGCCTCGGCTTGAGCGCTGTCTTGTGCGATTTTTTTCTGGATGGGAATATACTTCTTGTCAATACTGGAATATTCCTGCTGGAAGATTGTGTCTCCTTGCAGCAGATTGAATGCTCCTGGTTGATACTTGCATCCGTTATCGCATGTGTAGACATGTTCAGTTCTGTCGTAGTCTTGGCAGACGGGTTGAACAATGCCGTATAAAGGCATATCTGCTTCCATATCTGCAATGGATTGTTTTAAAGAGGGCTTACTTGAAGGACACCATGATTTATGGAAATAGCTTGAATCCTTGCAGTGGACATTCGGGAATGTGCTTAGCGTGTAGGGGTAATCGCTGTTCACGCTAGACGACGATTCAGTTTCGCCAGACGGTTCCGCCTCGCTAGATGATTCGGGAAGTCCTTCGGAGCTACTGGAAAGTATTTCAGAAGATTCGCTCGAATGAGTCGTTTCCATTTCGGAAGAACTGCTGGGAGCGGTTTCTTCGGAACTGTTGGGGAGTGGAGTAATCTCGCCAGGATTCTCTGGAATGGCTTCGGTAGCGCTGCTGGAATCGCTGTCGCACCCTGCCCAAAACAATGCGGCAACGCATAAAGCGAGTTTACGCTTGTATTTCTTGATAGACATCTCGTTCTCCTTTTCCCATAATATACCTTTAAAGCGCAAGATTTGCAAACGAATTAATCCAAAACTTTGGACAAATTGTAAATAAAAAGGAGTAAATTACGCTTTTTTGTTTATATTAATAGGGAAATGTTTATCCGTTTTGAGGTGTGGCTATGGAAAACGAACTGACGCTTTTGATAGGGAAGGGGGAAAAGATCCTTTATGCCGGCAAGCCGGACAAAAGGTGCTTTATCTTTGAATGCATCTTCAATCCGCTGCTCCCGTTTGCGCTCGTTTGGGGCCTTTTTGACATGTTCTTTATCGGGGCGGCCTTTTCTTCGGACAAGTCGAACGAGGCAGCCTTCTTTATTGTCCCCTTCATGGCACTTCACCTGATGCCCGTATGGATTTACCTGGGCGGGGCTATGCTCTCGTTCAGGCGGTATCGCAATACGGCCTATATCGTCACGGACAAGGGAATCTATGCTTCCGGCGGAATCTTTGCGAGGACCTATAAGTCAAAGCCTTTCGCGGAACTTTCGCACGTAGATTTGCACCGCGGCATTTTTGATCAGTGGTTTGGCGTGGGCGATATCATCACCACCTCTGCGCAGGCCAATCCCGCGACGCTGAACGGGCGAAGAATGTCGACTAACGCGGGTATTTCCATCGACAGCATCGCCAATTACGCTGAAGTGTACAAGCTCGTGAAAAAACTGCAGGAGGACATCTACACCGATGTGATGTACCCGAACGACCTGCGGCCCAAGGAAAATCACGGGTACAAATCCAAGTATATGGGGTAGGGCTGTTTACGAAAAGAGTCCCAAGCCAAGCCCGACAAATGCCCTGATGGCGATGACATCTGCGGCATACATGTTTACGTCGAAGCCGAAATGGATTGTCGCGAAAACGGCGTCATGTAGGAGACCTTTATGA
The DNA here is from genome assembly GCF_002210325.1 of Fibrobacter sp. UWB1. Lineage (NCBI taxonomy): Bacteria > Pseudomonadati > Fibrobacterota > Fibrobacteria > Fibrobacterales > Fibrobacteraceae > Fibrobacter > Fibrobacter sp. UWB1. Next base: position 12,550 of record NZ_MWQL01000019.1, on the reverse strand, counting down.
TAGTCCTCCTTGTCGGCGGGGGCGTTGATAGTATACTCGTAACGGATTCCCAGGGAATAGAAAAACTGCTTGTGCGTATCGTCCTCTGCTGGGATAGATTCATCCCCGGAACTGCCGCTGTAGTAGCATAATTTGACTGTAGGGACAATCTTGTGGTCCGTATTGTCTAAAACCGGATAGCCGTAAAAGAGATACGGGGTCACGCCGCCCGCGGTTTCCCCGCCCTTGTGGTAGATGTCTTCGTAGTGGATGTCGTCCCCTTCATTTTTCCCATAGCCGACACTAAATCCTAAACCGAAGTCCCCTTTGGACGTTGTTGCCTTTACGGAAATATCCCCGCCATAGAACCTGATATTGTTGAAAGACTCGTCTATGGTCGGCATTGCCATGAAGAAAGAAAGGTCAAATGCGAACATTCGACGTGATGCATAACGCCCTAGCTGAGATCTCCCGTATGTTCCCAGATGGTAATCCGTTGCAACGGAGTCGGTTTGCCGGTCTATCAGTTGTACTAGTTCCTTACGTTCTTTTTTGGATAAAGATGCTCGCTGCATTCGGTATGTTATTTGCGAGAGTGCTCTTTGTACCTTATGGCGGATATTTGGTTTTTGTTGTGCTACCGTTGAATCGATATGTTGCTTTTGCTCAAGGTATATCCAGTAATACGATGAATCTGGAAGGAATGAGAATATTTGGTCAATCCCTTCTTCGTCGTTATCTTCGAAAACTTGAAATTGCCCTCGCGATATGTAAAAACCGCTCCCTAGGGGTGTTCGGGAATAACAATTTAGCGGGTACCGGCACGACCAATTAAGTAAAACCTCTTGCCGTAGTGAATCCAGCGGTTCTTCAGGATGTTCTGTATAAAAAAGAATAAGGCTGTCCCGAATGGGGTTGAAAATCTCTCTAAATGAAAACGCATCTGTTGCAGCGTGTATTAGGGATGAATCTGACAACGAAAAGAGCTTTGTGACGGAATCCGCTATGATTGGGATTGAGTCTACGCTTGCTTCGTATGCCTCTGGATCAACACGGTCATAAGCTATGCGGTGGGAGCCCGCAAGAACTTGCGCAACTAGAACAAATATGATTAGGAAGGTCGCCTTCATACGGCTTGAGCTCTGCTTGGTGAATTAGTTACAGCCTGCTTTTTTCTTGAGGTTGTCTCTATCATCTTTGCATGAACTTGCCATGATTTGGCAAACTTCTTCGTTCTTTTTTTCGCGGAAAAGCTGGTAGGCATAAATGCAGGCGGCTTTTTCGTTGCCCGCTTCGATTTCACTCTTGAACAGGTTGTCCGCTTCGGCTAGTTTTTCGCTGTTGTTTTCTTTTTTGGCTGATTCACGGAGCACGATGGCGTATTCCGGATTTAGAATTTTCGTGTCGCCGTTATGGCTGAGCGCTTTTTCGTAATAGTGCTTAGATGTTTCTAGATTGTTTAGACGGCCTTCGGCGGCAGCGAACCCCCAGTAAGACTCGTAGCGGGTAGAATCGATGAGCCATGCCTGGTTGAAACGCTTGATGGCAGTACCTATATCGCCTCGTTGAAAAAAGGACCATCCGACATTCATCATGTGGTCAAAGGATTCTTTTTCCTTGCCTTTGACTGTGTTTAGAAATTCTTGGTCGGCCTGCAATAGTTCGGGACTCTTGGGCTGGTTGCCGTATTCCGGCATTTCGTTGATGCTGCGTTGACGGGGGCCACCCGCACAGCCAATGAGTGCGATAATGCTCAGTGCGGAGATAATGGTCGAAATTTTCATAAAAAATTCTCCTTCATCGAATATTCTTTTCTGGTTGTAAACATACAAAATAAAAATACGTCTAGTCTTTTAAATTTGACGTCTCTGTAAAATTTTTGTGGCCCCCTTGCCAGTTTTTTGAATTATAGGTACATTAAAGCCCGAACGCATCTCGTCTAAGGAAAGGCGAGGTGCGTTCTTTGTTATTTGGGCTTTCCTGCCCGTTGCGAAAGAACGCCTCTGAAAAACAACCGGTCGCAAATGCGGCCATAACAACGGAGGCTATATGAAGTCTAATGAAATCAAGGAACTGTTCAACAAGTTTGAACAAATTGCATGCGAATACGAAGGCATTGAATGCTGGAGTGCTCGCGAACTTGCTGTTCTGCTTGGGTATAGCAAGTGGGAAAAATTTTTGAATGTGATTGACAAGGCAAAAGAAGCCTGTGATAATGCGGGAGAACTTTCTGAGGATCATTTTCCCCGCGTGGGGAAAATGATCGATCTTGCTAAGGGTGCAAGGCGTGAAGTAGATGATTACATGCTTTCTCGCTATGCTTGTTATTTGATTGCGCAGAACGGTGATTCCCGCAAGCCAGAAATTTCCTTTGCACAGAATTATTTTGCTGTTCAGACCCGTGTTGCTGAAATTGTAGAAACTCGTATTCATGAACTTGAGCGTGTTCAGGCTCGTGCAAAACTTGCACAGACAGAGAAGATTCTTTCTGGAGTCTTGTTTGAACGCGGCGTAGATAGCAAGGGGTTCGCTATTATTCGTTCGAAGGGTGATCAAGCTTTGTTCAATATTGATACGAATTTACTTAAGCGCAAGTATAATGTTCCTGCAAGTCGTCCGTTGGCAGATTTTTTGCCGACAGTCAGTATCAAGGCCAAGGACCTTGCTGCTGAAATGACGTCTGTCAAAACGCAAACCAAAAATCTTTTTGGACAGAAGAAAATTGAAAAGGAACATGTGGACAACAACCGTGCTGTCCGCAAGATGTTGCTTGATCGCGGCATCGTTCCTGAAAAGTTGCCGGCAGGCGAGGATGTCAAAAAGGTTGAAAGACGATTGAAAAAAGGCGTTGAAGTGAATGGGGGCCGATAATGAGTCGCAGTTACAAGAAACCGTTTGTGAAAATGGCAAAGGAGGCGCATGCCGGAAAAGAACCGCAAAGAGGGGGATTGTTGGGGGTGGCCGTCCGAAGGTGTCAAACTGCCTATTTCCGACCCGAAGGGCATTAGAAAATAGCGAAAATCGCTCGAAAAAGTCAAATGATTTACATTTGTTATGTCGCATAAAAAAGGAAAGTATAATGTTGTCTTTTAAAGAACATGCGAAAAAGTTCAATCTCGACGAAGAGGAGCAAGAAATCCTTGCCGATTTCGAGGCGAATCATGCAGGCAAGCCACAGATTACCGAAGAACGCAGGAAAGAACTCGCTTCGTTGGCAAATGCATCCTCGATGGAAGGAATAATGCTAAATACCATGCAGCGGCTTTCTGCCGATGCGGCTCGTGCCGGCGCTTCTGAAATGTCTTTGGACGAAATCAATGCCGAAATTGACGCTGCAAGGAATGGTCGATGAAGCGATATTCTAAGGCTTGATGGTTATTGGAGTGCCGTCCTTGACGGCGGCGTAGATTTCTTCGATTTCGTCGTTCGTGACGGCGATGCAGCCGGCGGTCCAGTCTTTCCACTTGTGCCAGAATTTAAAGAGGAACGCAGGAACCTTGTTCGGGTAGCCGTGGATCATGATGTCTCCGCCTGGCTCGTAGTTACCTTCTTTCGCGGCCTTAATCTGTTCCGCATTCGGGTACGAAATCCGGAGCGATAAATGAAAGACGCTTTTGGGATTGTGAAGTTCGATGGTGTAGTTACCCTCGGGCGTCTTGTTGTCGCCGGACTTGACCTTCGCACCCACGGGATTCTTGCCAAGCGAAATCCTGTACGTCTTGACGATGTTCTCGCCGCTTCGCAAGTGCATCTGGCGTTTCGCCTTTTCTACGAGAATGTTGTCAATGGGTGAGGAGAGCATGACTTGAAATGTAGTTTTTTAGAACTCGCTGTTGAACTTGATTATTTGTGGTCTGCGACAGATAACACAATGTAAAATTTTCGTGCCCCTCTTGCCAAAAAATTAAAACTTAGGTACAATTTCTGCATCCCCGAACGCATCTCGTCTAAGGAAAGGCGAGGTGCGTTCTTTTTCGCTTGTAGCGCTAACGCATTGGCCTCGGCAATGGAAATAAGTGAACTTATTTCCGCTGCTCTCGGCTTAGTGCGTTTTTATTTGGGTTTGCTGCCCAATGCGAAAGAACGCCTCTAAAAAAATCAACCGGTCGCAGTTTGCGACGGCGCAAAGAGCGGCTACATCAATGGAGGCTATATGAAGTCTAAAGAAATTTTCTCGACAGTTTTTGCCAAGGCTAAAGATTTGGCAAATGAAATGACGCTGCATAATACGCGGGTGAAAAGGCTGGTCAAGCAAAAGAAAATTGAAAAGGAATATGTAGACAACAACCGTGCTGTCCGCAAAATGCTGCATGAACGTGGGATTGATGGCTCAAACAGAAAGTAAAGAAAAAATCTTGACAGAAGTAAAGAAATAATATATATTATGAGAAGAGTCGTTTTAAAGAAGAAAATTGTGAAGGCTGTCGCAATTATGCCAAAGAGAGAAAGGATTCTTTTTGACAAACTTGTGGAGGACTTGAAAGAAAAAGGACCGGTTCTGCCAAATTGGCTGAACTACAAAAAACTCACCGATATGAATACGTATCATTGCCATCTTTCTTACCATTGGGTGGCGTGTTGGTTTGAAACAATAGAAGGAATTGAATTGGAGGTCACTTATGTTGGAAGCCGTGAAAATGCGCCTTACTAGTAAGGATGTGAGTGGAACGATGTTTACGTTTGAGGGAACGAATATTCCTGAACACCTTCTGCTTTATATCAGGTCTGCATTCCCGAATGTGGAAGATGTCGTGAATGGAGACGAAGAGTATGTTGAGTGGGGTGAGACGGACCTTTCAAAACAAATCAAGGCGGAAACTACGCCTGCCGAAAGCTTGAAGTTGCTTCGCACGACTTTTGGCTACACTCAGCAGCAACTTGCGGATAAGGTAGGCATTACCAAGCAGCAGGTTTCTGCGATGGAGCGGGGTAGAGAACCGATTGGGCGTAAGATGGCCCATAGGCTCGCGAACGCTCTTGGAACGAGTTATAAGAATTTGTTTTGGTAGAAACTAGCCGCAAATCTCAAGGCTGAGATGGTGTAGGGTTGGGTTGCGTGCTAAAGTTCATTGCTCGTAAAGAGCGACTATAAGACCTATTTTTGAATATTTCTTTAGTTATGCGGGCTCGCAAACAACTTTTATGTTGTCACGAACTTAATCAGTTCTGTATAATCCCCGGAATCGGCGGGATGAAGCGCGTCAATATACTTCTTTCGTAAATCCGTAATGTCGTTCAAGCTGGCATCACCCCAGTAGAGCCGCGGCTCGCCAAGTTGCTGCATAAGCAGGTCCGCCATCAGTCGCGAAATTCTACCATTGCCGTTAGGGAACGGGTGGATTAAAACAAGCCTGTGGTGAAGCCGGACGGCTATTTCCAAGTTGGGGAATGTATGGTTCTCCATCCAAAATTTCACATCATCGAACAACGTCTTCAATTTGACGGGAATTTGGTATGGCGCGACCCCAATGTTTCTTTCCGTCGTTCGGTATTCACCGGCCCATTTCCACACTTGACCGAACTATATCGGCCATACCCAAAATATAAATTATGGGCATGTCATAAAATGACAAAATGACGAATGGGGAAAATTTTTACTTATCCCAAATGCGCCTTATGTTCTTGGCTATCATCTCATCGGCCATGTCCGTCAGGATATGCGGATCGTCGACAAGTTGGTCTTCCAATGCCATGTTCGTGTTGACGCTCGACAGGATTGTTTCGGCTTTTTTACGGGCCTGTCGTTTAATCGTCTCCTGCAGGCTGCTTTTGGGGACAAAACCATAAACGAAATCGCAGTCAAGGCCTTCCGCGATTTTTTTCATGGTCGAAATCTTGAGGTTGTTTTCGTTGAGTTCCATTTTGGCGATACGTGGCTGAGAAAGCCCGACGCGTTCCGCAAGTTGCTTTGCGGTCATTCCGAGAGCTCGACGAACGGCGGAAATCCACCCCTGCTTGGGCGGTTGGGCGTCGCGAAGCTGGGCGAGGTTTCCCGTCTTATGGGCAAGAGCCCTGAGCAAAATCAGTCTTTGGTTCATAAAATAACCTATTTGTTTTAATATTCTTCTGTAATATAATAAATATATTATAGAATTTCAATAAAATATAACTTTTTTGTTGTAAAGTGAAAAATGGCTGCGAAAATTCCAAAAAATACTATTTCCCGCAAAAAAAAACGCCCAGGCTTTGAACCTGGACGCATTGAAAAGGGGAGGGGAAAGCTTTCCCCTCGCTGCAGCCTTGGCTCGCCAAGTCTTCCGCTACCTCTTCTGCGGGGACACCCCGCAACGCCCTGTATAATAATGCGAGGTCCGCGGTCGCAGTTCGAGTTGTTTTCTCAAACTTTTTATCCAGGATGTTTGAAAATAATCTATACAGAAAAATGTAATGATTTGTATAAAAAATGCGAAAGCCATTTAAAGAGGGGGGGGGCTTGATTCAGATTGTGGAGGTACTTCCGAAAAGTCTTTGGATGTAGTTGATATTTAAATTGAATCTGTAGGATATTGCTATAATTATGCTATGGGCTATAGATACATAGGTTCAAAATTAAGAATAGTTGACGAAATCATTCGAATTGTTGGGGCGCCTCCCCAAAGGGGTTTTTTTATAGATGGATTTTCTGGCACAGGTTGTGTCGCGCAACAGGCTGCTGCTAATGGTTGGAATGTCAAAATAAACGATATTTTGCTTTGCGCTGTGGTTATGACTACAGCGGGACTTTTAAGCACCAAAGAAGTTTCATTTAAGTGCTTTGGTGGATACAACAAAGCTATTGCTGAGCTAAATCATATTAGGGCGAACAGGGGTTATTTCTGGCGAGAATATTCACCAGCTTCAAAACAATTTGGGAAACCTGAGAGAAAATATTTTACGGAAGCAAACGCAAAAAAAATCGATGGTATAGCAAATGCAATTCACAAATGGTATCACGAAAAAGATATTACCAAAAATGAATTTTTTCTGCTACTCGCAGATTTAATTTCATCCACAAATGAAATTGCAAACATTGCGGGTACATACGGCTGTTTTTTATCTAAATGGACGGAACAGGCTGAACGAGACATTATCTTAACCCCTCGGGAATTGCGTAAACGTAAAATTTCTTTCGAAATATCAAATAAAGATGTTTTTGATTTAGACTCTTCAATCAACGATACGATTTACTTTGATCCGCCCTACACAAAGAGGCAGTATGCGTCATACTATCACATTCTGGAATCGATCGTTCAAGGAGACAGACCGGAGGTAACTGGCGTTGCTGGTTTAAGGCCGTGGAAAGATAAAGCGTCAGTCTTTTGCTATAAGACAAAAGCACTCAATGCTCTTGTAGAACTTATATCAAAACAGAAAGCAGGAAGAGTCATTTTATCATATAGTGACGAAGGACACGTAAACCTGGATTGCTTATCCGAAAACCTTCATGCCTTTGGAAACGTTGACATTATCGAGTTAAAACAAATAAGTCGTTATACACCTAATAAAACAGCCCTTTCAAACAATTCTATTGTAAAAGAGTATCTTTTAGATTTCAAAAGGACTATATAATAGCATGGGCCACCAGAACACATTTGAAAATAAAATACTGGAAAAGGCTGAAAAGTTTCTATGCGACAACGTGGAAACTTTTGAAGAACGTATTTGCTTTTTGGAAAAAAGCGCTGCAACCAAAAGCGGAGCAAACATAGACTACTATTGGAAACGGCAACATATTCCAGGAATAAAGGTTTCAGACGAGAAAATCCGCCAATTCAATCTAATAGTTGAAAATAGTGAAATACCCTTTTCTGTCGCAATATCCTCACTCGCAAGAAAGCCATTAACTGTAGAGCAGCAAAAAAAAGACGGAGTCTTTTACACTGATTTTAGATTGGCTGATCTCATTGCAGATTCATGTGCTATAGGCATAAAACAGAACGCATCAATTGTCGATTTTGCTGCTGGCACATGCATTCTGCTTATAGGAATAGCGTTAAAATACAAAGAATTTTTTTCAGAACAATATGATGAATGGCTGAAAAAAAATGTATTTGCTTTCGACCTATCCGAAGACGCCTTGAGAGGCGGTGCGGCGGCCTTCCTTTCTACGACAAATAATGCAGAAGCAATTGTTTCCATGATTAGGAAATGGAAAGTATGCGACAGTCTGCTTGATGCAGATGTTTCGAAAATGAAATTTGATATTGTTGTTGGCAACCCTCCCTGGGGACGAATAAAACTAACTCGTCATAATTTTGCAACAAGATCTGGCTACGAATGTATTTACGGGGCTGATTATCCAGCATTTAATAACGAGCAATTCCTCGAAGAAAAAGATCTCGTAACAAATTATAGCAGGGTAATAAAGGAGAATTTTAATTTTTCGAATGACTCAGAGCCTGATTTTTATATGGCGTTTCTTCAAAAGGCCATTCAATCGACAAAAAAAACACGTGGAAAAATCGCCTTTCTGGTTCCTGCCGGTTTAATTCGTTCGCAAGGTACTTATGATCTTCGAAAACAAATTCTTAATTCTTTCAGCAAAATAGAGTTTGATCTGCTTGAAAACAAAGGAAATTTCTTTTCTATCGATTCAAGATTTAAATTTCTGCTGCTTTTGATTGAAATAGATAAAAAGAGAAAGACGGATCATTTTCTCTTTAACATTCTTTGTTCAAAGAACAATTCTATTCAGCGAGGAAACGATATTGTTTTCTATACCAAGGAATTAGAAAAATATAGGCCTGACTTGACAATTCCCGAAGTTCGCAGCAAGGAAGAACTAAAGTTGTTCTACAAAATCTGTAACAACGGGAAAAAATGGGGGGATGTCAATAATGAATGGAAGGCTGACATTTCGAGAGAAGTTGACATGACCTCTGATAAAGATTACTTTATTTCTAAACAGACAAAGAATGCATTCCCTGTCATTGAAGGACGGATGGTGCAACAATATAGATTTGGTGCAAAAACATACTTATCCGGCCAAGGTAGGAGTGCAGTATGGAAACCTTGCTGTGAGAAAAGTCAGCCTCAATTTTTTATAGAACAAAGTTCATTAAGTAAAGCCTTGAAAGAACGGGTAAAAAAATATAGAGTAGGCTTTTGTGATATTGCAGGGCAAACAAATGAACGTTCCATGATGAGCGCGGTAATCCCCCCAAATGTTGTATGCGGGAACAAAGTTCCAACATTATTGTTTCCAAAAAGTGCGACCAACGACATTCTGTATTTATGGCAAGGCATTACAAATAGTTTTGTATTTGACTGGATGATTCGTAGAGTTGTATCAACCACAATTAACTATTTTTTACTTTTCAGTATACCTTTTCCAAATATAAATGAAACATCGTCGCTTTCAAAAAAAATCATTTCAAAGTCACGTCAGCTATCAGTGATGGGAAAAGATTTTTACTGTGGCACAAAAATGTCTAGGCTGAGAGCCGAAATTGACGTTCTTGTAGCCCAAGCCTATGGCCTAGATTTTGATGAATTAAAACTTATTCTAAGCGATTTTCCCCTACTTGACAAAAAACAGAGGCCTTTAGCGAATGAAAAAAAATCTAGTATTACAAAGGATTTACTTCTTTCTAAGGCTGCTAAAGAATGGAAACTCGATTGCAATATTTTTGACAAAAGATTAAAACAACAAAAGAATTCTAATGCTTATATACCTTCAGAAATGATTGTGCTATGTCAAAAGGAGACCTAAAAACATGCCTTATAATGGTGGAATCAGAATAGTTCTATACAAAAAAATCGTAGCTGGTGACATACGGAAATTTCGTGCAGAATCTAATGACGCCAGTACGGGTGGTGGTGCTAGAGATCTTCGATTTAGTCCGGCTAATAAGTTTTTTCCAATACTAAAAAGAATGTTCCCTAACGAAGGTGTTGCTGGACATGTGTATACTGGAGAATTGCATTGGAGGCTTACTCCAACAACACATGTCACTATTCATGCTCCCACAGAATCGAGACCTAATGAAGTTAGAATAGCGAAAGTTCATGAATGTTTTCCTAGAGATGTCGTACCTAATGATGCTACGGATTGTATTCTAATACTTTTATTGGACGAAAATTTTGAAGTATGGGCATATTTCACATCAGAACATTCTCTTAGAACGCAGGGATGGCATCAAAGTATAAAAAGTGGAGTGCTACGTGGTTTGGGTGCTCGAAGAAGTTCCTCGGTAACTCCTGCAGGTTATCTTGATTTTGAAAATGGAGATGAATACACAAATGAATCTTGAAAAACATATATTAGATCTACTTGACAGAAAAAAGAACGTTCTGTTGATGGGGGCTCCTGGGACAGGTAAATCTCGATTGCTGAATGTTATTGCGTCGATGTTTGAAGGTGCCGCTCGCTCAATTACAAATCCTCAACATGATCTTAATGCAGATGTGCCTATTCCAGAAGGTGGAATTGAAAGAGATATTCCTTTTTTGTCGGGAAAGACTTGTCGTGTATTTCGGACAGTCCTTCATCAAAACTCGAAATACCGAGATTTCTTCACTGGTTATGTGCCTCGGCCAGGAACAGAGAATGGTTTTGAGATAAGTAAAGGGATTCTATACGAAGCAAATGAATTCGCTAAAAGAACTGATTGTGCTTCTTTGCTGATAATTGATGAGATTAACAGAGGCCCCGCTGTAGAAGTTTTTGGTGGCAGCATTGTTGCGATAGAATGTGACAAAAGGCTATCAGCAGATAGCACGAAAAATAAACAGACTCAGTTTTTCGATATTCTCGATCCAAATACAGCAACATTATCCGAATACGCCTTTTCGCCGCGTTTGTATATACTTGCGGCAATGAATCAAGCAGACGTCTCGGTCGCTCCTTTAGACGTGGCCTTTTTAAGGCGCTGGGTGTCAGTAAAATTACAACCTGATTACAAAATTCTTGCTGAATACTTCGGTTTCAACCCGAATGAACAACTTTCAGAGCGGCCAGAACGAGTAGAGGATGTTTATTACGTGGTAACGAAGGCTCTTGAAGAAATCAACCGACTGATTACCATAGGAAAAGGTGCAGATTATCAACTAGGCCACGGCATATTGCTAACGGAAGATAAGGCGACTGATGTAAATAGTGCGCTAAAACACGCAATTGAAATTTGGCAAACAATATACACTCACATTGAGGAACTTTTCTTTGGTGATGCATCGGCGCTTTCTTTTATTCTTAATGCAAATAGTGAAAAATCTCCTTACATAAAGAAAGAAGAAACTTTTGCCGGCGAAAACAAAATCGTATTAGAATGTTCCGATATAACGGAAACTAATATTTTCGATTTGTATTTGTCAATACTCCACCACGGGCAATGAGATACCAACTTACTGAATATGGTCAAGGAATTAAAGTTGATGATGTGATTTCAAACGGAATCACGGTTTCAGAGTTGTATAAGGATTTAGACAACGCTAATAAACGAATCCGAAATGCTCTTGGGACTAAAACCAATGTTTTTTTTATTTCCAATCAATATATTGTCGCTCGCGGAATAACAGGCGTTATAAAATTAAATTCCTTCATAGAACTTGAAGTAATTCCAAAATTTTATTCAAACAACGACGAAAGTTGGAAGAAAACAGTTTATCTTCTTGCCACGCTTTCTAAGCATGGTAAAATTTTATCAAAAAACAAAATCAATTCAAGTCTATCATCAAAAGATACATTACTTGACATAGCGAGCAGAATTATTGCAGAGGAATTTCTTTCAAACAAACGTAAGCCCATTAGAAATTACCGTATCAAATCGTTCTGCGATTTTGGTATTGAAGGTGAATTGAATTTTGAAACTTTTTTTGAACGTAATCCTAACGGTTTTTCTCAAACGATTGTAACCTTTGACAAAAGAAATCCATACAACGCAATCATAAAGAAGGCTGTTGAAATTGTACTTCCCTATGCCAAAGACCATCGTACAGAAAACATTCTTCAATCAGCTTTGAATTACCTAGGGTCGCAAAATCCTATTCCAAACATTTTCCCAACTCTTCCTGTTCGCAACAAAGAATGGGCTCTAGCATATGAATTATCTCAAGACATAATTCACGGTTTAAGCCTAGCATTTAACAACGGCTCTTTTTTTGCTCCAGGATTTATAGCAAGTACATGGCAAATGTGGGAATGGCTTATAACAACTGGGCTTATTTTGGGAACAAAAGGTCGAAAAATCAAATCCCAATTACCTGTAAAAGCAGGCCAAAAATACTATACTTCACAAGTTGCGACCGTAAATGTTTTTCCAGACATAACAATTTTCAATAACGACGATTTGGATAAGCCAATTTATTTGGTCGATGCTAAATACAAATTGTTAGAAAACGAAATTACAGGTGAAATCTCTAAAGCTGATTTATATGAGGCTTACACTTTTTGTCAGAGTCTGAAAACCAATACCATTTTTTTAGTGTACCCTTCACAAGCAGAAAACAATGAAGTTTCTGGCACGGTTTCACAAAAAGCCTTTTATTCTTTCTTAGGAGTATCTATTTACGTTGTGAAAATAGTTTTGGGAAATATAAATGATTATTCCGGCGTACTTTGAGCCACCAGTCCGGTGCTAGAGAGCCACCCTTC
>NZ_MWQL01000018.1:0-77165 GCF_002210325.1 Fibrobacter sp. UWB1 | reverse complement strand
CTATTGTCGGAGCGAAGGACGAACAACGACTCGCTTTTCCTTTTGGAGTTCTCATACCTCGTTGTTCGTATATAGAATGCCGAGCGGAGGCAATAGACCGATAGTCTATTGTCGGAGCGAAGGACGAACAACGACTTGCTTTTCCTTTTGGAGTTCTCATACCTCGTTGTTCGTATATATAAAGAAGGCGTGCCGAAGCACGCCTTCTCCCAATCTGCCTCCTAACCGATCCTCCTTAACCCCCAAATTCTCTATTCGTCCTTGATGCAGCGGACAAAGCCATAGCCAGGCAAGTCGTAACCGAGCACTAGCGCTTCAAAATACATATTGGCCCCATTCCTACGGCTAGAAGTTTGAGTTGCAAGAGCTCCCACGACATCGCCCGCGGCATTTTCACGGATTTCTTCAGGCGTCACCGCAGGTTCAAACAGATACTCCCCCACACCCTTAACACCAACCTTAAATAGACCATTTTCACCACGAATGTCAGCCAGAAGATCCAAGCCAAATCCCGTAGGATCTCCATAATTTGCCAACAGCAAGGTCAATGCAGGGCCCTGTCCAAGGCCATCGAGATAACCGAACAAAGTATTCCAGTCTTCATACTTCGGCATGCGCCAACCTTCCGGACACACATCAAAATTTATAGCCTCGAGCGAATCGAGCACCCTGTCCCAAAGCAAATTATCATCATCGTCCCGATAATCGCCATATTCATATATCTCATCACAATCTTCCTCAGCCCTACCTCGCCAATACAACGTATCATCTGACATATTCTCGTTCAAGTATTCAAGTGTTTTAACATCAACACACGATTCTTTAGTCGTGTACTTTCGGTAAGACGAATCCAGACCATACAACGGAGAATACAACCTACCGTATACGGAGCAGTACGACGAATCGTCCCTAAAGCAGCTGGAATATTCCGCAGCATACCTTAAGTTTTCCGCCATCCAGGTCTGCGAAGTTCCACCCAAATCAATAGTCACCGTTTTATATTCCTCGCCATCGCGAGAATCAACCATCGTCCCAAACGTATGTGCAATATTCAACCGGCTCGTTTTGCGATATGCAAATTCCCAAGAACCGGACACGCACTTCAGTTCAATGAGTTCTCCCTGCAAATCGGCAAACGCCCCCTCGTTTTCAGAAGAGCATTGTCCCACACCGAAAACGCCTGCCAACAGGTTCGCATAATAAGCCTTAAATTGCATGCACTCCTGATAAAAATCCTCATCCCGCATTTCAAAGGCCTTTCGCGAAGTGTTCAACAATCTCCAATAAGGCGCTCTCTCTACCGCATCCGTCAAAGATTTTTTTGAATCCTCCGACAAACCCGCCAACGATCCAGACTCGCCAAGTTCCTCTTTCAAATGCTGTAGCAAATTAAACGGGACCAATTCATTAAACGCCTTGCGCCCCTCGGCCGCAATCGGCAAAGAACCAAAACCTAGCGCATTTGCAATTTCGGCTTCAGCCTGGGCCTTCGCCGCCACAAACGACATTCCAGATTCAGCCAGCTTCCGTATGCGATAGGTCGCCAAATGACTCAATCCATCAATCACAAAGGTATTCGCATCCCGGATATCCACAATCGCACTCAGCGATACTTCATCCGATACAGCTTCCAACAAGACAATCGGACTCCTCAGCGAAACACTATCAAAACTGGCCATTCCGTCGTCACCAGGAACCCTTTCTCCTGTGAGCGGATCTATGACGTCGCCCTTAAAGGACTCCGTAATCGTGGAATCATCCAATGGTTCAAGCGTCACCGTATCCAGTTCCGTCAGAATGATCCGCCCTCCATCGAAGAACACATTCGTCGGAACAGAAACAGAAACATATTCTGACGAACCGGCCTCATTACCTGCCGGCGCATAATAAGCACGCCCTCTCAAAGAGATATTTTCGTACGCGATAACATTCGGCTCTTCTGAAGAGCCTCCCATCTGCGTCCCCGGAGTCGTTTCCACTTTTGAAATGGCATTCCCTTCGTCAGTGGAGCAGGCCGCGAACATCAAGGCGAGCGGCATCGCCATTTTGCAGACAAACTGCATAGCCATTTTTGAGTAATTCATGATATCCTCCTAACCCTTTTTAGAACTCTTGTTTGTCATGGGAAAAAACTGGATGTTCAGGCGGTACACCTCATCCGTTTCGGTTTCCCTCGTAGCAATTTCAATAATGCGCTTGCGGAACGCATTGATTTCAGCGACAATTTCGTCGTAGGCGCCTTGCGTAATGCCAAGCGTCACGCCCGAAAAATGCCTTTCGTTTTGCGGCACGCCCTCGATTGTGTCAAGCGCGAGTTCGCCCATTTGACGGTGCAGGCCGCGAATCACCGCAGGCGTCACTTCCATGGGCCCAGCCGTAATCGACCTGTCCGTCTGAACGTAATTGCCGTTCTCGTCTTTCTGAAGCATGTTCGCCTTCACCAGAAAGTTCAGCGAATCACTCACCTCGGCAGCGGTAATTTTAGGGAGACACGCCTTTGCAAGAGCCAACGGTTTTGCACCCGGCATGGCCGGCGCAAGTTCGCGAAGCACCGGATTTTTCCAGCTGTCAAAGTAGCGGTACGCATCGGCCTCGACGACCTTCGCCTTGCGGCTTTCCGCCATCGCCACCAACTTCTGGAACGATTCCTTTTTCGCCTTGTCCGACTTCGCATGATCGAAGCGAACCAGTTCGCGGAAAAAGTCCAAGTCGCCACCAGACAAGTGCATCGCAGCACCAACGCGCTCGACAGCCGCTTCACTCAAGTTGAAGCGCCCCTCGCTTACGTACTTCAGGTAGACCGGCGAAGTGAACCCCGCCGCAGAAGCGAACTCCGGCCAGGTAAACGCAGATTTCGCCTTCTTGTCGGCGTAGTAGTCCGCGATATACTGGCGGTAACTCGTATATTCAAGTATATCTTTCATTTGTCCTCCTCTTAACCCCCCGAAAGCTCGGCCCAAGTTAAGCACATTTTAAATATAACCAATAAATTTTAAAAAATCAATAGTTTTTACAATAAATTTTTCATTATTTTTCAAAATTTTAAGCATTTTTGAAATTTTGATGTAAAAATTGAAGTTTTTCTACAATAAATCAAATTTATATACTTAACAAACCGGACAGACAACAAACATCTAACCCTTTTGGAGTTTGCTCCCCTCGTTGTTCGTATACAGAATGCCGAGCGGAGGCAATAGACCGACAGCCTATTGTCGGAGCGAAGGACGAACAACGACTCGCTTTTCCTTTTGGAGTTCTCATACCTCGTTGTTCGTATATATTAAAAGGCGGGCTTACGCCCGCCTTCTCGTTCACCTCCTATCCTCCCAACCCCAAATTCGCTATTCGTTCTTGAGGCAACGGACTGAATAAAATGTCGAAGCAAAGTCATAGCGATAGCTTGCAGAAACAAGACATTCGCCATCCACTCTCACAGAACAACCACCCATACTAACAGCCGAAGAATATCCCGATTGTCCATACCCTTTTTCAATATCAGGGACAGCCACAAAACTTGGTTCATATTTTAGCCAATTTTCATCGTCTCTTATCAAGACCAAACTTTTCATATTAAATCCCGTAGCCACTTCATCAGCAAGCGCCGCAAAAGTCACCCCTTGGCCAGTAACGTATTCAAATAAAGTTTTCCAATCCCTTTGATTCGGGAGACGCCATCCGTCAGGACATACGCCTTGATAACTCATGACATTAGACTGGGACAAATAATCCGCATAATTCCATTTCCAATATGCATCGCCTTCGCCAAGCATCGTCAATATACCTTCGGGATAAAGAGATTTACAATATTTCTCACTTTCCCTACGCTTTTCTCCACAATTAGAAGTTTCAATGAATGTGCACTTATTTAAATCTTCAATCATAGATTTACACTTATCATCCAAGAAAACCGTATCACTTTCAGGAAGAGCAAGGAACACCTTCATCGAGTTTCTATCCATATTCATCGCAGCCTGCCATTCATACAAGCGACCATTTACTTCGCAAGCAAATTCATCACCAGCAAGGCAACCAGTATTTTCATGCAAATTAGATTCGTAAAAATTCAAATTTTCAGCCATCCAAGTTTGCGGTTTACCACCAATGTTGTACGTTACCGTTTTGTAGGATTTTCCATCACGATTATCGACCATCGTTCCGCTCGTAAATTCAATACCCTTATATTGCATTTTCCATTTTCCAGAAAGGCAGACAAGTTCATATTCTTTATAGGGGACCGATTCTCCTTCACGCGAGTCCTTACATTGTCCCAATCCTTGATACTCAGCAATAAAACCCGTTTCCAATTCCAAATACGACACAATCTTTTCATACAGAGCTTTATTCTCTTCACTTGAAGAATAAGCCGCACGAGGAATACTCATATACCGCTTAATATAATCTTCAAAGGCCCAAAGAATAGCACTGGTGTCACCCATATAGTACATAAT
The DNA here is from genome assembly GCF_002210325.1 of Fibrobacter sp. UWB1. Taxonomy (NCBI): domain Bacteria; kingdom Pseudomonadati; phylum Fibrobacterota; class Fibrobacteria; order Fibrobacterales; family Fibrobacteraceae; genus Fibrobacter; species Fibrobacter sp. UWB1. The sequence goes on along the minus strand of NZ_MWQL01000018.1, from coordinate 72,717 downwards.
CACATCTTCATGAACGGTAGATATAAACTCCTTAACACGAATAAACTCATCATCACACTCACTTTGCGGTGTTTCAAAAGGCCCAAACTCCTTATATATTCCATGACTTTCAAGTATATCACGTTCAGCCTTTTTCTCTGCCTCAGCAAAAGGCATTCCGGCAGCCACATAACTCCGTAAAACAGGGACTTTCATAAGCGTCAAAACATTTACTTCAATATTTTTAGACACTCGAAGATCCACAATTGCAGTCAACTCAGGAACATAAGTACCAGTAAGACTGTCTGCGCAACTTTCGTTTCCATCAAAAGGAGATCCCCATGGCTGACAATAATCCAAACTATCTGGATTAAAAACACTTATCCGAACATACGGGCTATTGAGTAAGAGATTCTCAAAACCAAAATGGCCATTACTATCCGAAATCGTATCAACAAAAACAAGCCCCGTCATATCCAACGAAATCGAATCCAGTTCACTAACCCTAACAACCGTTCCCGGTTTTACAGATAAAGTATTTGGCAAATCCGTAGAATCCGACATGATCGCCATTCTAGCTGCAGCATCCACTCGACCCGTCAAGGCATAAATTCCCGTTTCTTCTTCGGAAGCGCCACCCGCAACAGACTTGCCATCGGAACACGCGACAAGCGCATTTGTGAGGAATGCCGCGAACATCATGGCGAACGGCATCGCCACACTGTAGATAAACTTTCTGCTCATTTTAACGTTATTCATAGTTTCCTCCTAACCCTTTTTATTTAAGCCCTGTTTGTTCGTCATCGGGAAAAACTGGAGATTCAAGCGATATACTTCGTCCGTCTCGTCTTCCGCGGTGGCAATTTCGATAATCTTCCTGCGGCACGCATCCAGTTCCGCGACAATCTTGTCGTAGGCGTTGCGCGTGATACCCAACGTCACGCCCGAAAAGTGGCGTTCGTTTTGCGGCACGCCCTCGATTGTATCGAGCGCGATTTCACCCATCTGGCGGTGAAGCCCGCGAATGGCGACGGGTGCAGCCTCCATCGGGCCGGTCGTCACGAACTTGTCGGTCTGCACGTAGTTGCCATTAGCATCTTTCAAGAGCAGATTCGCCTTGACAAGAAAGTTCAACGATTCACTGACTTCAGCGGCAGTGACCTTCGGGCGGCACGCTTTTGCCAGCGCCAAGGGCTTTGCACCCGGCATGGCGGGAGCAAGTTCGCGAAGCACCGGATTTTTCCAGCTGTCGAAATAGCGGAACGCGTCACCCTCGATAACCTTGGCGTTGCTCTGCTTTGCAATGGAGAGCATCCTCTCGAAAATTTCCTTCTTTATGTTGTCCGTAACGGCATGGTCAAACTCCACCATCGCGCGAAAATATTCCAGCCGGTTCCCGCTTAGCCCCATGGCCTTTGCCACACGCTCGACGGCATCTTCGCCCAGGTTGAAACGCCCCTCGCTCACGTATTTCAAGTGGACCGACGAGGAGAACCCCGCCATCCTTGCAAACTCCCGCCAGGTAAACGCAGACTTCACCTTCCTTTCGGCGTAAAAGTCCGCGATGTACTGACGGTAGCCCGTATATTCAAAGACATCTTTCATTTTTCCTCCTGACAAAGCCCCGCTTCCGAGGGCTTCACGTTACCAAATATACCTCTTATTCCGCAAAAGTCAACTTGTTTTGCAATACAAAAATTGCGTTTTTACTCAAATTTCGACAGCAATTTAAAAAATCATAAAAAATTTGCATTTTTCTATAATGCAAGGCCGCGCTTATTTTCAAGGTATCCGCCTTTACCTATATTTACGGCATGGAACTTTTCACCAGAGTAGATACGCCCAAAGCAGGATTCGAAATTGACTACACGAGCCGCATCGCGTTTTTCGGGTCGTGCTTTGCAGACAACATATCAGCACAGTTTGCTGCACGCAAGTTTAGCGTGCTCGCGAACCCGTTCGGGACGGTGTACAACCCGGTATCTATCGCAAGGCAGATTAGGGCAATCGCCGACGGGAAAGTTTTCGGGGAAAAAGATGTTTTTCAAGATGCCCGTGGACTTCAGGATGTTAGCGGGAAACAGGACGCCAGAGGGAATCAAGATGCCCGCGGGCCCTGGTACAGCTGGGATGCGCACGGTTCGCTCTCGGGCGCGACGAAAGAAGAATGTATCGGCAAGTTGAACGCAGCGACAGCACAAGCCCGCGATTTTCTGCGAAAGGCAGATGCCGTCTTTATTACGCTCGGCACCGCATTCGTTTACTATTTAAAGGACAGCGGCATGCCCGTTTCGAATTGTCACAGGCAAGACCCGAATCTGTTCACGCGCCGAATGATTTCGGTCGACGAAGCAACCGAAGCCATCCGTGAAATCGCCACAAGCATTCGTCAACTGAATCGAAATACACATATCGTTTTCACCGTGTCGCCGCTGCGGCACATGGGCGACGGCGCGCACAACAACACACTTTCTAAGGCGACATTGCAACTCGCCATCAACAAGGCTCTAGAAGAGGCAAACGCAACCTACTTCCCGAGTTACGAAATCGTGATGGACGAACTGCGCGACTACCGCTTCTATGCCGACGACATGGTTCATTTGTCCAAAACCGCCGAGGAATACATCTTTAAACAGATGACAGAGACCTACTGCGACAGCACCACCCGCGAGAACATGGCGAAAGTGGAAAAGTTCTTGAAAATGGCCAACCACCGTATTCAAGACGAGAGCTCCCCCGCCACGCAGCAACTCAAAAAGAAAATCGCTTCGCAGGCGGCAGAACTTGAAAAGCAAATTCCGGGACTCTCGTTACGCTGACGTCTTCATTTTCGCCCTAAAAAACGGAACTTTTGGTTTCGGTATATTTACATCTTTTGCAGTCATTTTTGATTATTTTATACACGAGTGATCGTGTGGGGCGATAAAATAAGGAGAAGTAATGATGAGCAATCATTCCATTGCGGGTTTCGCATTGTGCGCGACCCTTCTCGGTGCAGGCCTCACAACCACCTTCGCCGCAGATGAAACCCTCAGATCGTACGCAGAAAAGAACGGCATCTACATCGGTGCCATTCTGAACTCGCAGTGGTTTGGCGGCGGACTTCCCGCACAGTACGAACAAGTTCACAAGACGCAGTTCAACATCGTCGTTGCCGAAAACGAGATGAAGTTCGACGCAACCGAACCTAGCGAGAATAGGTTCAACTACAACAACGGCGACAAGATGGTCAGGTACGCAAAGCAGAACGGCATGCGCGTCCGCGGCCACGCACTCGCCTGGCACAGCCAGGTCCCGAACTGGGTGAACAACTACAAGAACGACAAAAAGAAACTGCTCTCCGTTCTCAAGAACCACATCGACAACGTGGTCGGGCACTGGAAAGGCCAGGTGGACGAATGGGACGTGGTGAACGAGGCCATCAGCAACAACGAACCCCAATGGCGTACCTATTCCGTGTGGTACCAGGGAATCGGCCCCGAATTCATAGACTCCGCCTTCGTGTGGGCGCACGCCGCCGACCCCAACGCGGAACTCTGCTACAACGACTACAACCTCGAACAGGGGGTCAACCCGAAAGCCAAGGCAGGGTTCTTGCTGGAACAGGTGAAACGCTGGGTCGCAAACGGCATTCCTATCCATTGCGTGGGCTCGCAAACTCACGTGGAAGACACCACCACCGACAAGCACTTTATCGGTTCGCCGGACAGTCTCCGCTCGCTTGCCAAGGAACTAGCAAAGCTCAACGTCAAGCTGAAAATCACCGAGCTTGATATCGGATTCAAGAGCGGCATTAACGTGAGTAAGAGCGACCTTGAACGCCAGGGACAGACCTTCCGCCAGTACCTGGACATCATTCTTGAAGAACCGAATGCAGACACCTACCTGATTTGGGGCGTGTCCGATAAATGGAGCTGGCTTGGCGGCCTAAACAGGCAAAAGGGCCTTATCTACGACGATAACCTGCAACCGAAACCGGCTTTCGACAGCATTCTAGTGAGACTCCAAACGTATGAACCGCCGCAGGATACGACAAAGCAGGACACCACGAAAACCGACACGACCAAGACTGATACGACATCGAACGATTCCACAATCGCAATCAAGAGCATTGCCGGCATGAGCAGCCTCTCGATGCACCTCTCTGGCCGCACGCTATTTATTGCAGGCGCCACCGCCGCCAAGGTCGACGTGTTCGACATGCAGGGCCGCCCGGTATTCAGCGCAAAGAACGTGAAGGGTTCTGTCGACTTGAAGGTTGCCGAAGGCATGTACGTGGTTCGCATGCGCGACGGATCCAAGAGCCTCACTCAGAAAATTGCGATAAAGTAAAACGCACGGCACTCCACAATTACAACGAATATCAAAAGGCTACGAAACGAATCGCAGCCTTTTTAATATCATGATTTGGAATTCGGTTATTCCCTTTCGTCCCTTTCCTTGTGCTTCCAGTAGTCAAGCTTGTCGCCATCCATGCCGATATGCCTTGCAATGAAGGCCGGGTTGCGCCCCTGCTTGCGCTGGAATTCGTAATCGCGAAGCGCCTTGAACGCGACGCCTCCCAGAATGACGCACGCAGGCAGGTTGATGAGCGCCATGCCGCCCATCGTGATGTCGGCAAGCGCCCAGCAGGCATCCATCGGAGTCACCGCGCCAAAGAGCACCACCAGGCTGCACAATATATGAATCACCGCCATCGTGGCCTTACCGGGCATCTTTTTCTTGTTGATGTAGGCAATCGCGTTATGCACGTAGTAGAGGTTACCTAAAAGGGTCGTGAAGGCAAACAGCGTCATCGCCACCGTAATGAACACCGGGCCCACCGCACCGAACGTCGTAGAGACAGCCTGCTGCACGTACATGGCGCCTGCGTTCTCGGCAGTTCCCGGCACGCCGGAAACAAGGCACATCAAAGCCGTAGCCGTACAAAGGAAAAGCGTATCGATATACACCGAAAGCATTTGCGCGAGGCCTTGCTTTACCGGGTGCGAAACATGAGCCGCAGCAGCAGCATTCGGGGCGGAACCGACGCCCGCCTCGTTGGAGTAAAGTCCACGCTTGATGCCGTACATCAGGCAAGAGCCTGCAATGCCGCCACCAATCGCCTGGAAGTCAAAAGCATCCTGCATAATCGCGACAATCACAGAGGGAATCAAGTTAAAATGCGCGATCAGCATGATGACCGCAAGAATCACATAGAAAAGTCCCATGACCGGGACAAGGATTCCCGTCGTCTTTACGATGCGCTTGCCACCGCCGAACAGGCAGAAACCCACCAACACCGCAAGGATTATGCCGATAATCCATGGCGTGACCGACGGGTTGTAAAAACTGTATGTTTCGAAAGTCGACTGCAGGTTGTAAGAGCAAAGCAGATTGAAGCCGAACGCGTAAGTAGAAATCAGGAACACCGCAAACACGATGCCCAGCCAGCGGCTATGCAGCGCACTTTCAATATAATACGCAGGGCCACCGTAGCAGCCATTCGTACGACGGTCGCGATGCTTGTACACCTGTGCAAGCGTGCTTTCGACAAACGCCGACGATGCTCCGATAATAGCAAGCACCCACATCCAGAAAGTGGCACCGGCGCCACCGAGGCAAATTGCCGTCGAAACACCGATAATGTTGCCCGTGCCTACGCGCGATGCCGTCGACACCAAAAGTGCCTGCAGCGAAGACACGCCACCCGCTTCGTGCGGCTTTTCGACCAGCGTGCGAACCGCCTCCACGAATAGCCTAATCTGCACGAACTGCGTGCGAATGCTAAAATAGATTCCCGCCGCAGCAAGAACAATAATCAGAATCGGGTAATAAAGAACACTGTCAACCGTGTTCAAAAAATCGACAATCATCGCATCTCCTAACAAAATGAATGCTAAGGAGACAATCTAGAAAAAAAACTAAACCCTCCCGTGCATTAACTGCGAAAGGAGTTTATCAAAAAAGGCTCCCCACATTAACGCGAGGAACGCCTTTTGAAATGGTGATGCTGCGCGTTAATTACGCACCCAACTTCGTGAGCCACAAGCGACTTGTATTAACAAGTCGTGGTGGCGAGAGCGAAGCCCAATCACAAGTTCTTTTCTGAACTTAGGGCTGAGCGGTCAGTTTAGCTCTAATCCAGTTGTTGGCGTTCGCGATGGCACCGGCAATCTTGTCGACTTCCTTGGTACCGGCCTGAGCGCGGTCCGGGCGTCCACCGCCTCGGCCACCGCAAGCAGCGGCGAGGTCCTTCACTAGGTCGCCGGCCTTGATGCCCTTGGCCTGAACGTTCTTGCCGACCATCACGGCGATGCTTCCGTTGCCTTCGCCCTTGTTCGCAATCACGGCGACGCTGTCGGTGTCGAGCTTGTTCTGAACGCCGTCCAGCAAGTCCTTGTACTTTTCATCGGGGATAGAAAGTTCGCGAACGTAAAGATTCACGCCAGCCACGTTGATGCCGCCGTTCAGGAGTTCGGCAGCGGCGAGGGTCGCAAGTTCCAACTTCACGGACTGCAGACTCTTTTCCAAGTTCTGAGTCTTAGCGAAAGACTGCTGAATGCGGTCGAGAACTTCGGCGTCCTTGCAGCGAAGCTGTTCGCGGAGGGCCGTCAAAATCTGCGTTCCGGCACGGAGCAGCGAGAGCGCGCCACGGCCAGAGACGGCTTCGATACGGCGCACGCCAGCAGACACGCTAGATTCAGAAACAATCTTCACCATGCCGATGTTACCGGTGTTCTGCACATGCAAGCCACCGCAAAGTTCGCGGGAGAATTCGACGCCAGCGTCACCCATCTTCACGACGCGGACCTTGTCGCCATACTTTTCGCCGAACAGAGCCATAGCACCGCTAGCCTTGGCTTCGTCAACGTCCATCACGTCGGTGTGGACCGGCAAGCATTCCATGACCTTCGCGTTCACGATATCTTCGACCTTCTGGATTTCTTCGGCGGTCATCGCGTTGAAGTGGCTGAAGTCGAAGCGGAGAAGCTCGTTCGAAACGAAGCTACCCTGCTGCTGCACGTGAGTGCCAAGCACTTCGCGGAGAGCGGCCTGGAGCAAGTGCGTTGCGGAGTGGTTCTTGCGGATGTCGTTACGGCGGTCGTTATCGACAGTTGCCATGAACACGGCGCCCATCGTCTTTTCGTTAGCTTCGCCCTTCACAACCTTACCACGGCAGAGGGCGGTGTCGTTCACCTTCACGGTGTCGAACACGTCAATTTCGAGGTCGGCAGAAACGAGCGTTCCCTTGTCGCCGACCTGACCACCCATTTCGGCATAGAACGGAGAGGTTTCGAGCACGATGCTCAAAACGCCCTTGTCTTCACGCCAACGCACGACCTTCGTTTCGCAAGCGGAGAGTTCATAGCCCACGAACTTTGTGCTTTCTTCGCTGTACTGCGTCCAGCCTTCGGTACCCATCGTGTTGATGCCCTGCTTCATGTTGGCGCGGGCACGGGCCTTCTGTTCTTCCATGCACTTGTTGTAGCCTTCTTCGTCAATCGCAAGGCCCTTTTCTTCGGCGAGAATACCCGTGAGGTCCGGCGGGAATCCGTAGGTATCGTAAAGCAGGAAGACTTTATCACCAGGAATTTTGTCGCCCTTCTTGAGTTCGGCGGAGATTGCGGCAAAGCGTTCGAGGCCGGCGTCCAGCGTGCGGATAAAGCTTTCTTCTTCGCTCTTGATCACGGATGCAACGAATTCCTTGCGTTCGCGGATTTCCGGGAAGGCGTCGCCCATCGTGTCGGCGAGCACCTGCACCAGCTTGTAGATAAAGGCTTCCTTCTGGCCCAGCAGGCGGGCAAAGCGGCTTGCGCGGCGGAGAATGCGGCGGAGCACGTAGCCACGGCCTTCGTTGCTCGGGAGCGCGCCATCGGCAATAGCGAAGGAGATTGCGCGGATGTGGTCGGCAATCACGCGGTGCGGGGTGCCGGCTTCGCCATCGTTGTACGGAACACCGCTGAGTTCAGCAATCTTTGCGATAATCGGGGTAAACACGTCGGTGTCGTAGTTGCTGGTCTTGCCCTGAAGAATAGCACAGATACGTTCGAAACCCATACCGGTATCGACGTTCTTCGCCTTCAGCGGAATCAAGCTTCCGTCGCTCACACGTTCGTACTGCATGAACACGTTATTCCAAATTTCGATGTAACGGTCGTTTTCGCCGTTCACGCCCTTGATGGGGTCCTTGAAGGTTTCGGCCTGCGTAGCGAGGTCGCCGCGGTCGTAATGGATTTCGGAGCAGGGGCCGCACGGACCGGTGTCGCCCATTTCCCAGAAGTTGGAGTGAGCGTCGAAGCGCATGATGCGGTCATCCGGGAGGCCGGACACGTCCTTCCAAATCTGCCAGGCTTCGTCATCGTCCTGATAGACCGTTGCAAAGAGGCGTTCCTTCGGGAGCTTCCAAACTTCGGTCAAGAGTTCCCAGGCCCAGGCGATGGCTTCTTTCTTGTAGTAGTCACCGAAGCTCCAGTTGCCGAGCATTTCGAAGAAGGTGTGGTGGTAGTTGTCGCGGCCCACCACGTCGAGGTCGTTGTGCTTACCGGACACGCGGAGGCACTTCTGGCTGTTGCATACGCGCTTCCAGCCCTTCGGATTGTCGCCCAGGAAAATGGCCTTGAACTGGTTCATGCCCGCGTTCGTGAACATGAGCGTCGGGTCGTCATGCGGAACCACCGGCGAAGAACGCACAAAGAGGTGGCCCTTGGATTCGAAGAACTTGATGAAAGATTCGCGCACCTGCGCAGAAGTCATTATTTCGGACATAGCTATTCCTTTAATTTTTACGGCACAAATTTAGTAAAAAACAGACTATGGAGAATGAGGTATGGGGTCGCGGCTACGCCGCTTTGAGGTATGGGGTATGAGGAGTTTGCCGCCATGAGCCTGCCCCGGACTTGTTCCGGGGTAACGCCCCGTCAAGGAAGACCTAACTCGTTGTCAGGCGTAGAATTAGGTCTTTTACAAAAATCATAATCTGTAAAACAGAGCATCAAGAAAGCAAAATATAGTCCAAATAATCCCTTTGGGCATACCTCCTTATTTTCTATATTGGGGTTCAAACAAAAATCAACAAAAAGAAAGACTCGGCTGTCTGAATTTATGGCGTTGGCCAGCCGAGCAAAGAAGGAAAATCATGAGCGAAGCATGGAATGGCTTTACCGGCGGACTCTGGCAAGAAGAAATCAACGTCCGCGACTTTATTCAACGCAACTACACCGCCTATGAAGGCGGCAAGGAATTTTTGGCAGGCCCGACAGACGCCACCGAAAAGCTCTGGGGTGAACTCCAGAAGCTGCAGGCCGAAGAACGCAAGAAGGGCGGCGTGCTCGATATGGACACCGATATCGTCTCGACGATTACAAGCCATAAGCCGGGCTACATCAGCGAAAGCCTCAAGGACCTGGAAAAGGTCGTGGGTCTGCAGACCGACAAGCCGCTGAAGCGCGCCTTCATGCCGTTTGGCGGCATCAAGATGGCCGAAGAATCCTGCCAGCAGTATGGCTACACTCCGAGTGCCGAACTCCACAAGATTTTTACCGACTACCACAAGACCCACAACCAGGCTGTGTTCGACTGCTACACTCCTGAAATCCGCGCCGTCCGCAAGGCCCACTTGCTGACCGGTCTTCCGGACACTTACGGTCGTGGCCGTATCGTGGGTGACTACCGCCGCGTAGCCCTTTACGGTATTGACTACATCATCCAGCAGAAGCAGAACGACCTCGCCCACGTGGGTGACGGCACCATGACCGACGACGTGATTCGCCTGCGCGAAGAAGTCGCCGAACAGATCAAGGCCCTCAAGGCCATGAAGGTGATGGCCGCTAGCTACGGTTTCGACATTTCGAAGCCGGCAACGAACGCCCGCGAAGCTTTCCAGTGGCTCTACTTTGGCTACCTCTCTGCCATCAAGACGCAGAACGGTGCCGCCATGAGCGTCGGCCGCATTTCGACCTTCCTCGACATCTATATCGAACGTGACCTCAAGAACGGCACGCTCACTGAAAGCGAAGCTCAGGAACTCGTGGACCACATGGTCATGAAGTTCCGTATGGTCAAGTTTGCCCGTATTGAATCTTACAACCAGCTCTTCAGCGGTGACCCGGTGTGGGCCACCCTCGAAGTCGGCGGTATGGGCCAGGATGGCCGCCCGATGGTTACCAAGAACGACTTCCGTTTCTTGCACACCCTCGAAAACATGGGCCCGTCTCCGGAACCCAACCTCACCGTTCTCTACACCAAGCGCCTCCCTGAAAACTTCAAGGAATACGCCGCCTACATCTCTGTGACGACCAGCTCGATCCAGTACGAAAACGACGACGTGATGCGCCCGGTCTGGGGTGACGACTACAGCATCTGCTGCTGCGTTTCTGCAACGCAGACCGGTAAGGAAATGCAGTTCTTCGGCGCCCGCGCAAACCTCGCGAAGGCTCTCCTCTACGCCATCAACGGCGGCAAGGACGAAGAAGGCGGCCTGGTGCCCGGTATGCAGATTGGTCCGGAACTTGCCCCGATTACCGGCGACGTGCTGAACTACGACGAAGTGATGCACAAGTACGACATCATGCTCGAATGGCTCGCAGGCATCTACGTGAACACGCTGAACCTGATCCACTACATGCACGACAAGTACTACTACGAAGCCGCTGAACTCGCCCTTATCGATACCGACGTACGCCGCACGTTTGCAACGGGTATCGCAGGATTCAGCCACGTGGTCGACAGCCTTTGCGCCATCAAGTACGCCAAGGTTTCCGTGGTTCGCGGCGAAAACGGCCTCGTGAAGGACTTCAAGATCGAAGGCGACTTCCCGAAGTACGGCAACGACGACGACCGCGCCGACGAAATCGCCGTTTGGCTCCTCAAGGAATTCATCGCGAAAATCAAGAAGCACCACACCTACCGCGGTGCCGAACCGACTACGTCGATTCTTACGATTACCAGTAACGTCGTTTACGGCAAGGCCACCGGTGCCCTCCCCGACGGTCGCCCGGCTCACGCCCCGTTCGCTCCCGGTGCAAACCCGAGCTACGGCGCCGAAAAAAACGGCCTGCTGGCCTCGCTCAACTCTGTCGCCAAGCTCCCGTACGAATACGCGCTCGACGGCATCAGCAACACGCAGACCATCAGCCCGAATGCTCTCGGCCACAGCGACGACGAACGCGCCCAGAAGCTCGTCACCGTCATGGACGGTTACTTCGCCCAGGGCGCACACCACCTGAACGTGAACGTGTTCGGTGTTGAAAAGCTGCTCGACGCCCAGGCGCACCCGGAAAAGCCCGAATACGCGAACTTCACTATCCGCGTTTCCGGCTACGCTGTCAAGTTCCTCTCGCTCACGAAGGAACAGCAGGACGACGTGATCAGCCGCACCTGCCACGGCGTGCTGTAACAGACCGTTCGCGCTAGAATCCGGCAATCAGGTGCTGGACCGGCGCTCACTCTCGCAACCGCCCCAGTTTAATAACCGGGGCTTTGTTGCTCACAGAAAAGTTCTCAACTTTATCGCATACAAAAACGTCCCGGATTTTATCCGGGACGTTTTCATTTATGGAGGAGAACAAAAACTAGTTGTCAGCTTCGCGGGTCATCAGGAGCTTGCAGTAACCATCTTCAACGACCACGTTGTCGCGGTTCAGCATGACTCGTTCCATTTCCCAGTTGCCGGTGCCCCAATGGTCGGAAAGATCCGTGCCATCAAAGTCATCCTGCCAATCCAGGGTAAAAGTCTTGGTCGCTTCATCATACTTATAGGTACGCACATAGTCAATCCATTGAGCCTGCGGACCGGCAGCGAGTTCAGAGCCCGTAAACTTGCCCACCCATGCGGCACTCTTCGATGCCCAGAGGTTAAAGCGGAGCGACTGTTCTTCGGTCAAGAAGGCAACCTGGTCGGCATCAGCATGAGTACCGCGAGTGATACCGAGCGTATCGCGACGGATTTCAACGCTGTCGATTTCCCAAGCGACATATTCCGGTGTCCAGATAAGGGCATAGAGGTGGAAATCTTCCGTTGCATCGAACCCGTATTCGTGAATCTTTTCAGAAGATGTATTCTTCTTGATGGAAGGGTCGCCTTCACGGGTAATGATGTTGGACTGCCAAGAAGTTCCGCCCTTGCCGAGCACTTCGATATCGATTTCATTCCAAGGAATGTCGCCATTCTTGTAGGAATCATCGTAGTAAAGGAACATGGAACTCACGGAACCCGGAATCGAGACCATCTTCATGCGGGCTTCAAAACGGCCGTACTTGAACTGGTCGCGGCCAGAAAGTTCAGCACCGTAATAGGTATAAGTCACATTCGGGTCGTCAACGACCGGAGTCGGGTCCGGAGTCACAACCGGGTCCGTAACCGGATCGGTCGGAGTCTGGGTCGGATCCGTCACGGCAGGATCCGTTGCGGGATCGGTAGCCGGGTCCGTCTGGGTCTGAGCAGGGTCAGTCTGGGCCGGATCGGTCTGCGTCTGAGCAGGATCAATTGCAGGGTTGGTAGCAGGATCAGTCGGATTCTGAGTCGGGTCCACCACGGCAGACGGGTCAGAAGCTACGGGAGCATGAGAGCTGCTGTCATCGCTACAAGCGGCAAACAGGCCAAGAGCGATAATCGGGAGAAGGAATTTCGTTTTCATAAACTACCTCGTTTCTTTGAATATAAATATACCCCCTTTTTCGGCTCCCGAGTAGCGTCCAAAACGCAAACCATACACAACTGTATCAAAAGTATCAATCCATAAATTTCTACATTTACAATATGCTCGGACGAATCAACAAATTAGAGACCTTTGGCTCCGTAGACGGCCCCGGAGTGCGTTTTGTCGTATTTGTGCAAGGCTGTCCCATGCGTTGCCAGTTCTGTCACAACCCCGAAACCTGGGATTTCAAAGGCGACAAAGCCGGAGCATACGACATCTCTGCGCAAGACCTTTTAAAGAAAGCCCTACGCTACCAGAGCTATTGGGGTAAAGACGGCGGCATCACCGTCAGCGGTGGCGAGCCGCTTGCGCAAATGGATTTTCTCATCGAGTTCTTCGAAGCCGCCAAAGCCGCAGGCGTACACACCTGCATCGACACCTCCGGCGTAAACTTTGTTCGTAACGAGCCCTACTTCGGCAAGTTCAAGCGTCTTATGGATGCAACAGACTTGCTCCTCGTCGACATCAAGAACATCGACCCCACAGAACACAAGAAACTCACCGGTCACGACAACAAGAACATCCTCGACATGTTCCGCTATCTAGATGAAATCCAAAAGCCCATCTGGATCCGCCACGTACTCGTACCCGGCATGAGCGACAACGACGAACTGCTAATCAAGACCCGCGAATTCATCGATACCCTCCACAACGTTGAAAAAATCGAAGTTCTCCCCTACCATGCTTTAGCGCTTGCCAAGTACCAAGAGCTCGGCATCGACTACGTGCTGAAAGATGTCAAATCTCCCTCTGCGGAACGCGTGGCTAACGCGAAGAAAATTTTAGGAATACTTCCATAACAGTAGGAAGTAGACAGTCGACAGTAGGAAGTAAAAAGGCTGCCTAGCGCAAGTGAAGCCATTTTGTCAGCGGAATGGCAATAATAAAATTTATAATAAAGTTCTCTACGAAAATGAAAAGCAAAGGAAGTTCAATTTCTGGAGTAAGATTTATCGAAATAGACCTCACTCCGCGATTCTCTGGATCAAGTATCAACATAACCACACTCATGACAAGTGCGAAAACAAAACACTTGATAAAATTTTTTATAAAGTCTTTTGATTTCTGTTGCATCGTGACGTACTAATATGAGTAAAGGCTAAAAGGCTTTTTGTAAAAAGTCAATACTTAACTAAAACGAAATTTCGCAGAAAAACGAGTGAGGCGAGGCGACCTTACCGGCCGTAGCGTACTATTTTAGCAAGGGATAAGAAACAAGTAAGACGAGGCCACGACCCCCGAAGCCGTAGTAAAATCTACGGCGAGAGGGGGAGTAACGAAGTATTACGCAGTTTATTATCCCTTGACCGCGTCGCCCATGGAAAACATTGGCATATACATAGCGATCAGCAAGCCACCGACGGCACCGCCGAGGAACACGATAATCAAAGGTTCCATCATGCCCACCACGGCGTCCACTGCGGCGTCCACTTCTTCATCATAGAAGTCAGCCAATTTCAAAAGCATGCCACCAAGGTTACCGGTTTTTTCACCCACACCGGTCATCTGAATCACCATAGGCGGGAAAAGTCCCGTATCCTGCATCGGGTCGGCGATACTCTTACCACCGGCAATACCGATTGCAATCTTGTTGATACCTTTTTCCACCACCTTGTTCGTCACGGTCGAGGCCACCACTTTCAAGGAATCCATGATGGACACGCCGGCGTTCAGCAAAGTACCAAGCGTTCTCGCAAAACTAGCGGTCGTCGACTTGATCTGAAGGTCCCCTAGTTTAGGCACTTTCAGCATAAAGCCGTCCCAGGCAAACTTGGCCGCAGGCACGCGCATGGCCACCTTAAAACCGACAATCAAGAGAATCGCGCCGATAAACAGGAACGCACCATTATCGCGTATAAAGTCAGAAATGCTCATCACTGCCTGCGTCGGTGCAGGGAGTTCGGCATCAAGGGCTGCGAACTGTTCAGCGAACGTCGGCACAACGAAGGTCATAAGGGCGATCACCACCAAGATACCCACAATAATAAGCATCACCGGGTAGGTCAAGGCCTTTTTCACTTTACGTTTCAGACGTTCCTGGTTTTCCAAGGTTTCTGCCAGACGAGCCAAGATACCGTCCAAAATACCGCCCGCTTCACCGGCCGCCACCATGTTCGTGTACAAGGTACTGAACACCTTCGGGTGCTGCGCCAAGGCGTCAGCCAACGACGAACCACCGTTAATGGACTGCGTAATCTTGTGGACCACGTTCTTGAGTTCCGGATTTTCGCACTGGTTCTCCAGAATGTTCAAGCACTGCAACATGGGCAAACCGGCAGAGCTCATCGAAGAGAACATACGGGTAAAACGGGCAATTTCTGCAGGCTTGATACCCGAGCCAATCTTGATCTTGATTTCGGTCGGTTTCTTCTTGAGGCTTACAATGATAAGGCGCCTGCGCATCAAGAGCGCTTCGGCTTCAGCCTTGTCCTTCGCTTCGAGAGTTCCCTCGAAATTGTTACCCTGGCTATTTGTCGCCTTGTAAAGGAATTCTGCCATAAATTACACGCCTTCTTTCACAAACAACTGTTCCAGCTGGTCCGGACTCGGAGAGCGGGCAAGCGCATCGAAACGGTCAACCTTGTGGTTCTTCACCAATTCGCACAAGCACATGTTCATGGTGTTCATGCCGAACTTTTGGCCAATTTCAATCATCGATTCAATCTGGTGAACCTTGTCATCGCGAATCAACGCACGAATACCCGGAGTCACGTTCATAATTTCGTACGCCATCACGCGGCCACCGCCAATGCGCGGGATAAGCGTCTGGCATATCACGCCCTGGAGCACAAACGAAAGCTGCGTACGCACGGTCTGCTGTTCGCCCTTGGGGAAAGCGTCCACCACACGGTTAATCGTCTGCACACAAGAGTTGGTATGGAGCGTTGCAAAAGCCAAGTGACCCGTTTCTGCAATCGTAAGGGCGGCACGGATTGTTTCAAGGTCACGCATTTCGCCGATAAGCACCACATCAGGATCCTGACGAAGCGCCATCTTAAGCGCCTGAGCAAAGCTGTTTGTATCGCTACCGACTTCGCGCTGGTTAATCATACAACCCTGGTGTTTATGCAAGAATTCAATCGGGTCTTCCACCGTCAGAATGTGGTCGTGACGTTCCTTGTTGATCTTGTCGATCATGGCAGCCAAGGTCGTCGACTTACCGGAACCGGTAGCACCCGTCACCAGCACAAGGCCAGACGGACGGGTCGTGAATTCGGCCAGAATTTTCGGAAGGCCGAGATCCTTAAATGTCTTAATTTCAAGCGGAATAATACGCAAGGCCAAAGCCACGCAACCGCGCTGCAAATAGGCGTTCGCACGGAAACGCGCGAGGTTTGCAATACCGAAGGAGAAGTCGCATTCCTTCTGCTGTTCGAAAGTCTTTTTCTGGCCTTCGTTCATCAAGCTATAGGTCATGCGCATGGTTTCGTCCGGTTTCAGCTTATCTTCGCCAATAGGCGTAAGTTTGCCGGAAAGACGAATGAGTGGGGGCGCACCTGCGGTAATGTGCAAGTCAGAAGCGCCACGCTGGACCATTTCAGAAAGAAGATCTTGAATATTGTATGCCATGCTTAAGAATATAACTTAAAAAAGGCCAATTTTTCCATTAAAAACCCACATTTTTCAAAAAAAACGCTATTTTATTATTCTAGAATGGAACTTGGGCGTAAAATAACCTCCTCGCGAGGCGTTTTTTCCGTGGTATGCACGCTGCTTTTGGCACTTGCATTCCTGTTTTCTGCATGCGGGCAGGAACACTTCCAGGCGGCACCCACCAAAATCGAAGACTTTAAGGGAAAACTGCTAGACGGCAGTCTTTCAACTTACCAAGCCGAAAAGGGAACCGTTACCTTAATCGCTCTTACCGCCTCGTGGTGCCCTGGCTGCCGCGCCGAACTTCCGTTACTCAAAAAACTTGACGAAGAATTTGCCGACAAGGGTTTCAAGATTTTAATGGTGAACGAAGACGACTCCCCTAGAATCGGAGCTAAGTACAACAAGGCTGCAGGAATCACCTGGACCACCTTCCACTGGAATTACGACATGATGAACGTGCTCGGAAATCCGGGCGTGATTCCCGTAACCTACCTCGTGAACGCACAAGACAGCATCGTGAAAATCAACGTCGGAGAATTCGACGAGAACAAGATGCGCAAGCTGATCGGGAAGTTAGTTGACGGTCGGAAGTAGACAGTCGGAAGTATTTTGAATATCAAGCGATTGGGCTTGGGAAGAGGATTACGTCCTTGATTTCCTTTTTTCCCATCGCAAGCATAAACAATCGGTCTAGACCTAGTGCCACGCCAGAACAGGCGGGCATTCCCGATTCAAGCGCTTCCAAAAAGTTTTCATCAATCGGCGGCAAGGGTTTGTTCATGCCACGGCGAATTTCTAGGTCAGCAGCAAAGCGCCTGCGCTGTTCGGCTGCATCGGTGAGTTCCGTGTAGCCGTTGCAAAGTTCCACCTGGTCTACAAATAGTTCGAATCGACGCGCCCAAGTGAAGCCGTCTTCGCCCACGTACGTTTGCGCAAGCGCCGCCTGCGACTGCGGGTAATCTAAAATGAACTCGGGACCGTTCTTGGCAAGTGCGGGTTCTACCGCAAAAACCATCAGGTAATCCCACCAGTCTTCGCGGGACATGGCGGTACCATCGGCCGGGAGCGGAATTTCGCGGGCGGTACAGGCCGCGGCAAATTCTTCGCCCGAAGCCGTCAACGGATTCACGCCGGCATAATTCTTGAACGCATCGATCCAGCGCGTGCGGCGAGCGTTAATGGGCTTACCGATGATTTCAGAAACGAGCGCCTCGACCTCGTCCATCAACTTTTCTTGCGGCATGCCGA
This sequence comes from Fibrobacter sp. UWB1, assembly GCF_002210325.1. Taxonomy (NCBI): domain Bacteria; kingdom Pseudomonadati; phylum Fibrobacterota; class Fibrobacteria; order Fibrobacterales; family Fibrobacteraceae; genus Fibrobacter; species Fibrobacter sp. UWB1. The sequence goes on along the minus strand of NZ_MWQL01000018.1, from coordinate 55,213 downwards.
CGCGGTACCATTCCACCATGCTGAATTCATTGTTGTGGTGGGCGCCGAATTCATCTTTGCGGAAAGACTTTGTAATCTGGAAAATGTCACCGAATCCCGCCGAGAGCAAGCGCTTCATGTGGAACTCGGGGCTCGTCATCATAAAATGCCTGCCCTCGACCTCAAAGTAGTCTAGCTGAGGGTCGGTACCGCCCGCATTCGAAAGCGTCGGCGTTTCTACTTCCAACACCCCGCGACCCTCAAAGAAAGCACGCACCTTGTTCATCAAGGCTTGACGCTTTACCCAAGAATCACGACTGCAAGTAGGAGCGAACATAGTGTGAAGTGTGAAGTGTGAAGTGTGAAGTGTGAGGTGTGAGGTGTGAGGTGTGGAGTGTGAAGCGTGAAGTGAGAAATTATCATTTCACATTACACACTATACATTAGTCACCGTTTACCACGCAGCGAACAGAGAGCCAGAATTTCTTATCGACCGGAATGGCAGACACTTCTTTATCGGTATTGAACATGGAACGTGCGATACCGCGACCATCACCCACATCCTTGCTTGTCCAGAAGTAAGCACCTTCGCCCTGAATCACCGAGATGCCGTTCTTGTTGGCATAGCCACCGAACATGGCAGTGAAGGCGTAATCGTCAGAGCCGTTACTACGCAGGCGGACTGCAGCTGTGTTTGCGCCGCCAGCATAAATTTCAAGCATTTTCCAGTCGTCATCCGTTGCAAGATGCGAACCTTCGGGGCAAGCCGTCAAAGCCGCGTCATGCGTATACAGACGACCGTAGGTTGCGCAGTTTTCTTCTTCGCGGTCATAGCACATGGAATTTTCTTCAATCGCAAAGTTCAAGTTCTGCACAAACCAGCGCGTGCCATTGATTTCTTTAACTCTGTAAGTCTGACCATCGCGATTGTCTACGAACGATTCGAACACCGGGCAACGGGTTTCGAATTCCTTTGCCCCCAAGATCGAGTCCACCGCAGGCTGCCATGAGGTGCAGAAACGGAAGAGTTCACCACCCGGGAGCGCCGTAGAATCAGCCTTGTGCTTTTCAGCCCAGCGGTCTACGTAAGCTAGGTTAATGACAGCAGTATCCGGAATCGAAAGCGCCTTGGCAGAGGCCTGCATAATCTTCGAATACTTTTCAGCAGCGCTCTTCGGAGTCTTCCAGTAACCTTCGAGCAAGCCCTTGCGGAGCTTTTCATAAAGCGGAGAAGGAACCTTCACCTTGATAGTCGTATCGACAAAGTGTTCCGGCTTGGTAGCGCAAGCGGCTTCGCGAATGGTATCGCGCAGGCTGCCTGCCTTTTCATAACATTCTTCAATGCACTTGTCACGGGCTTCGCCCTTCTTCTTGGGGCAAGGAACCCAAATGCTCGTGTCGGCATCAACCTTGACCGGCTTGGCATAGCCCTTCGTCTTCAGAGCAACCTTCGCCACCGATTCCAAAGTTTCAAGAGCCTTCGTGTTGCCCGATTCGCCTTCCAGGAGCAAGAACGAAATCACCTCGGTACATGCATCCATGGCCTTGGCGTTGGCGCAGACCTTGGTGCCGTAACCATAAGAGAACTGCGATTGGCAATTCGAGAACGATTCGTAAGGCATGGCCTTGAAGATTTTTTCGTAGACCTTGACGGCATCGGCCGGCGTCATCTTGCCGCAATAAATTTCTTCGGCGGCCCCCTTTTTTACGATTTTCTGGGCCGCGGCAATATCGCCGTTATCAATAGCGTCACGAAGTTCCGGCTGGGCAAAAGCGTTAGAAACGCCCAAGGCAAGAACTCCCAAAAACAATACACCACCAAGAATTTTCATTTTAACCCTCACAAAAAATTCCGGTGTAAATATAGAAAAAATGGCAGTAGGCAGCTGGCAGTAAGCAGAACTTAGTTGGTTGATCCTAGTACGCTATAACAATCAATAAATCCAGGCTATAACGTTAATTACTATATTTGGGCCCATGATTGATGCCGAAAAAATCCGTAGCGAATTTCCGATGCTTGTCGCAGGCGATAAGGACGCAAAGCCGCTCGCCTTCTTGGACAGCACGGCCACCACGCAAAAGCCCGCATGCGTCATCGACGTGATGGACGACTTTTACCGCGAACATTACAGTTCCGTGAAGCGCGGCGTGTACCGCCTGAGCGCCCGCACCACCGAAGCATTCGAAGCCACCCGTAAGAACGTGGCAAAATTTATTAACGCGAAGACCGAAGACGAAATCGTGTTCACCCGCGGCACCACCGAAAGCATCAATCTGGTGGCATGGAGTTACGGTCGCAAGTTCTTCGAAGCAGGCGACGAGATTCTCATCAGCGGACTCGAACATCACGCGAACATCGTGAGCTGGCAGCTGGTTGCCGAAATGAAGGGCGCCAAGATCAAGGTGATTCCCGTTTTGGACAACGGCGATTTGGATTTGGCGACACTACCCGGATTACTCACTCCACGCACCAAGATGGTGACCGTCGCCCACGTAAGCAATTCCGTCGGCACCGTAAATCCGATTGCAGAAATCATCGCGACGGTACGTAAGCTCGCCCCGCAGGCAAAGATCCTGATTGACGCCGCCCAAAGTTCGAGTCACATCAAAATTGACGTGCAAAAGCTGGACTGCGATTTTCTCGCCTTCAGCGGACACAAGATGTACGGCCCCACAGGCGTGGGCGTACTTTACGGCAAGTACGAAGTTCTCGACAGTATGCCTCCCTGGCATGGTGGCGGCGAGATGATCAAGAACGTGACTTTTGAAAAGACGACTTACGCCGACGTTCCCGCACGTTTCGAGGCAGGCACGCCCATGATTGCCGAAGTCATCGGGCTCGGCAAAGCCATCGAATGGATTAATACAGTAGGCATCGAAAACATTCGCAAGCACGAAGAAGAAATCACGAACTACGCGTTGGAACAGCTTGCGCAAATCCCGCAGGTAAAAATCTTCGGGAACCCGAAGGAACGCGGGGCCCTTATCAGCATCACGCTGGACGGCATCGCCGTCAGCGACGCCGCCATGATTCTCGACGAAGAAAACGTGGCAGTTCGCAGCGGACACCACTGCGCCCAACCTGTGATGGACCGCTTCGGCGTCGATGCCACGCTTCGTTTGAGCTTCGGCGCGTACACCCTGAAGCGCGACATCGACCGCTTTGTCGCAGGCATCAAGCGCGTTCTCCGACTCTTCGGCTAACCGGGATTCGTATGGGAATCGAGAAAGGCATTTTCAACCGCACATCGCTCCTTCTCGGAGACGATGTCATGGAAAGCATCTACCAGAAGCGCGTCATCATCTTTGGACTCGGCGGTGTGGGCAGTTGGTGCGCCGAAAGCCTGGTGCGTTCCGGCATCAAGGAACTCGTACTCGTCGATTCTGACCGCGTGTGCGTCACCAACGTGAACCGCCAACTGATGGCCACCACGAAAACCGTGGGGCAAGTCAAGGTGGACGTGCTGAAAAATCGCCTACTCGAAATCAACCCGCACGCCAACATCGTAGCACTCCAAGACATCTACGAAGAAGCGAATACGGACAAATTCCAACTGGACACATTCGACTACATCATCGATGCCATCGACAGCCTCGAAAACAAGATGCAGTTATTGTGGCACGCCACGCGCACCAAGGCCACGGTATTTTCTTCAATGGGGGCAGCCCTCAAGATGGACCCCACGCGAATCAAGGTCGCCGAATTCTGGAAAGTCGCCGGATGCCCGCTCGCCCGCGCCCTGCGCGACAAGTTCAAGAAAAAGAAAATGGCGCTCAAGAAAAAAGTGCTGTGCGTCTACAGCGACGAACTCCTGAAAAACCGCGGCAAGAATTCCTCTTGCGGAACGGACGCCTGCATGTGCCCCAAGGTGCGCCACGAAAGGAGCGAAGCCGAACTCCAGAATGCAAACCTGGTCGATCACGAATGGTGCAGCAGCAAGGCGCAAATCAACGGCACCATGGCACACTCCACCGCCATTTTCGGATTCATGATTGCGGGCCTCGTGATGCAGGACATCTACAAGAAGGCCTTAGCAAGCGCCGAGTAAAAAGCTAAAATTCCGGCATGCTGAAATCGCCGTAAAGTTCACGGCCGTCAAACACCCAGACCACCATCTTTTTGCCATCCAAGAATTCCGAACGGTCCTTGAACAAGGTCGGGCCCAAGTTTCCGCCACCAATACGGCTGCGGGTAAACGTCTTAATCCCTGTCGCCTGCGCAATGTAGGCACCGATATTGGAAGAACTGTTCCAACCAAAATCGGCATTGCTGTCGCCAATCACCACAATGGGAGCGTCCTTGGAGCCGTGATAGCGCTTCCCTTCTGCATCCACGGTCTTTAGCACGCGCACATCGTAATCAGGGTAAGAATCGTATTTCAGGTGATAAAGATTTCCGGTACCGGGAACGACCGTATCGCGCAGGAACCATTCTCCCCTCGGGACATCCAAATCCATCTCGTTGATGGTATCGGCAATCATCTGTGCAAGAACCTGCCGACCCGCGCTGGTATAGTGGCTTTCGTACGCTTCGAACATGGGCGTTTCCTCGCTCTTTTCGAGAAACTCCTCTACCGCATCGACAACGACAACACCTTCGTCTTGCAGAGCGTCCACCCATTCCTCATATTGCGGGGCAACAATCCCTCCCGACAATTCTTCCGAATAATGTTCCGCCTCGATTTGCAATTTATCTGGAACAGGCACCACCACCAACTTGATACCGCGCGCTTCCAAGGAATCATTGAAAGCGACAAAGGGCTTCAAATTGTCTTTCCAATCCGCCACCAGATTGACAAGACTTTCCTGCAGAAAAATCCAGTCGCCTTCGCCACTTACCGCACAGCGGGCCTCTTTCAGCTGTCCGCCACACTTTTCAATATCGGCTTCAATCTGTTCCTGAACGTCCAACGGGATAAGCGGACGAGTAGAAAGGTAGACCATGGCAAGCGCAACAACCGCCACTCCAAATCCAAAAATAAGCCCCAAATGTTTCCTAAAAAACATGACAGAGCCAAATTTAGAATTTTTTAGAAGCCTTGGCAAAGGTCAGGCGGTAATCTTTCCAGACCCAATGCACCATTCCAGAGCATTTTTTATGTGAATGGTCTTGTCTTTCACGACTTCATCCCGACTTTCGTCGAAGCAAACCAAAGTCAATTCATTGCACTTGAGCGCGTCCGAAGCCTGGACCAAGGCCGAGGTTTCGCGATTAAACGCTTTGGTAGAATCAATCTCGTATGCGACTTGCACGAGTTCCTTTGCTTTATCTTGTCTGCAAATAACGAAATCAACTTCTTTAGATTGCGACGACGGCTTATAATAATACACGTCATCGAACTCCTTCGCGGCTCGACGCAACAGTTCGATGTAAACCATGTTTTCAAGTCGCCAGCCTAGATTCTCTTGCGAGAGGACGTTTTCACGATTGGCAATAAATCCCGTATCAATCACATAAGCCTTGTTGTTACGGAGCCGGACTTTGCTCTTGAACGAATGTTTGCTCATAAGCCCAATCAAGAAAGCCTGTTTAAGATAGTCCACGTATTTTATTGCGGTCGTGGTGCTGTTCAGTCCAAAATTCTCAGCCAGAGATTTGTAATTGACCTCTTGGCAAGAATTGTTGATTATGTGATTCGCGATGGTGCGGAGTACCTCGGCATGGCGGATTTTGAATCGACCCGCAATATCCTTTAGTATTATAGAGTCAAATAAACTTTGTATGTAAGCACGTTTGTTGTTAATGTTTTGCAGTTCCGGGAACCCGCCATATTGCAGATATTCCAGGAAGGCCGATTTACGAGCGGCCTCTGCCTTAGTCGTAACATCTTGCAGATTCACCTGATGAAAGGAACAATATTCTGCAAACGAAAGCGGATAGAGGCGAATTTCATTGTAACGTCCGGTCAGGTGCGTAGCAAGTTCGCTGCTCAGTAACTTTGCATTGGAGCCCGTCACAAACACATGCAGGCCCTGACGCAAAAGGCGATTTACAAACAAGTGCCATCCATCGACATTCTGAATTTCGTCGAGGAGGATATACTGTAGGTCCGTACCGTAGAGCTGATAAAGGCAAAGCAGAAGCGTGTTCAAATCTTCAACGGTAAGCGACATCAGGCGATCGTCATCTAGGTTCGCATAAGCGTAGTTGATGCCGTGATCTTGCAGCACCTTGTGGCATATCGTCGATTTTCCACTACGACGAACCCCGATGACCACCTGCGCAAGCGAACTATCCATTTCAAACAGAGCTTCTTCACTACGAGACACCCAGGAATCACGCCTGGTTGTGATTTCTTCTTTCTGTTCCGCAAGAACCTGTAGTAGCTTTTTTTCGTCCATAAGGCACCTCTTAATGGACTAAAATATATATTTTTATTCAACAAAATGGACTAAAATACAGAAAATAGTTTGTCATAATGGACTAAAATATAATTTATTGCCCAATTTTACTTAAAAAGGGCAATTTTATGTCTTCGCAGTTCTTCGCATTTATGCCGCAAGTTTTCGGCGAACCAAATCCGATTTCCGATTTTCACGGTGCGGTAGGTTTCACCGTCTCGCGGGTCTGTAAAGTATGAGTCTTTCATAAAAGCCTCCTACATAATCAAGTTCACTATGAGTTTGGTCATGGTTTCACATTCTTCGGGTTTGCTTTCAGCAATGAGCAGCGTGAGCGCGACCAGGGCGCCATCGCTTACGATTTTGGAGCCATCCACTCGATAAAGGATATCATTGCGCGACATATACCACAAGAAAATGAACGCAGCAATGCGTTTGTTGCCATCGACAAAGGAGTGGTTCTTGACAAGCAGATACAGGAGCGTTGCCGCCTTCATCTGCACGGTCGGATAAAGTTCCTTGCCATCGAAGGTCTGGTAAATTTGTCCGAGAGAACTCTTGAAAGAAGCATCCTTTTCGACACCGAAGATTCCGCTGTCACGAAATTTTTCCTTGAGTACACCAATCGCTTCCATCGCCTGCTCATAGGTGATGGGGCCACTCGTTTCGCTATAGTCTACGCCGGTCTTTGGGAATTCCAGTTGCTGATGGTCGTAGCGGTCCAAAGTTTCAAGGGCCGCGCGAAAGTCACCGATGACATTCGATATTTCAAGTTTTTCCAATCTGTTCATGATGTACTCCTTTTAGGGGATTATCACGAATATAGATTGAGCGTACGACAATTAGCTTCGTTTGCATAATTCCCATAACGAAGCACCACATCCAAGCTTTTACTGTTTTTACAAAAGTTTTACAAGAAATCGGTATTCAATAGACTGAAAAAAGCGTGTTAGGTAAGAAGGAGTGCTTCACAACTTAACATGAAAGGAAAATCCAATGAATATCAAGTCTTTTGATGACCTTGACATCACCGACCCGATTATGTTCGGGCTCGTTTTCAGCAACAAGCACATCGCGCAACCATTCATTGAGCATTTGTTGGACATAAAAATCGACCATTTGGAAACTCCTATTCCGGAAGCGGTTTTGAGCTACGATGCAGAGCACAAGGGCGTCCGCTACGATGTATTTGCGCGTGAAACCAATGAAAATGGCGAAACAATCCGTTCCTTTGATTTAGAGATGCAGATGGTTGATACCAAGGAACTCCCGCAGCGGGCTAGGTATTACCAGAGCGTGGGCGACGGCGTCGCTCTTTCAAAGGGAGGCCATTACACCGGCCTTAAGGAACAATACATCATCTTCCTTTGTCCTATGGATATCTTTGGGCGGGGCTTTCCTGCGTATCATTTCGAAAACAGGGCGTTCGAAGATTTCAACATCACATTGAACGACCTCACTTACAAGAATTATTATATATTTACAAGGTACAAGGATTTTACGGACCCGGTCGTTAAAGCTTACATGAAGTACTTTGCGACTAGGAATGTGGACTCCCGTGAAACCGAAAACATCAACAACCAGGTGTCTTATTACAAGGCCGACACTCTCATAAGGAACAAGTATATGACTTTCGAATATGACCTTCATGAAAGTAAGGAAGAGGGCCGAGCAGAAGGCCGTGTCGAAGAACGTCGCGAAATAGCTGCGGCCATGCTCGCGGACGGCGATTCTGTCGAGAAGGTCGTGCGGATTTCCAAGTTGACCGAGGCCGAGGTTTTGGCAATCAAAGCCAACCTTGCGAATTAACCGACGTTTCGTCAAAATTATGCAAAAAAGGTAGTCCTAGGACTACCTTTTTCAATATATTTTTCAACGCATAATTGGTGCGGTTTAATAAATAAACGGACATTTGGGCTTCCACCTTCGACGGAAGCCCATGCTTTTCATCTTAGTAGATGAAAAGCATCTCACGATACTTCGGCAGAGGCCACATTTCGTCGGGGACGACCTTTTCAAGACCGTCGACGACCTTGCGCAAAGCGGCCATCGCATCGAGAATGCCTTCGTGCAAGCCATTCAGGCTTTCTTCCATCGTAGCGATGGCGGCACTCAGGTTCTTGACGCCTTCACCCAGAGACTTCACGTAGGCATCGACGCCGGGGAAGCCCTGGTTCAGAGCCATTTCGTTGGTCTTCAGTGCGCTGGAGTAAGCTTCGACAACCTTCGGCAAGATGATGTTTTTGGCCATGTCGCGGCAGACTTCGCCTTCGATGTGGATTCTCTTGTGGAAATCTTCGACGTTGATTTCGTAGCGGGATTCCATTTCGCGGCGATTCATGACGCCATACTTTTCGAACAACTGAATATTTTCTTCCTTGGTGAGGGCCTTGAGGGCTTCCACGGAGGTACGAATATTCGGGAGACCACGGCGTTCGGCTTCGGCAACCCATTCATCGGTGTAGCCGTTACCATTAAAGATGACGCGCTTGTGTTCCTTCACGATCTTCTGCAAAATCTTTTGCAGGCCCGTGTGGAAGTTCTTCTCGTCGAGTTTTTCGAGCTGTTCGGCAATCATGTCGAATGCTTCGGCGACAATGGTGTTCAGCACCACGTTCGGTTCGGAGCAGCTCTGGCTGGAACCCGGAGCGCGGAATTCGAACTTGTTGCCGGTGAAGGCGAACGGAGAAGTTCTGTTGCGGTCGGTGGCGTCGCGCGGCAAAGCCGGGAGCATGTCGGCGCCGATGCGGAGTGCACCAGCTTGCTTACTGGACTTCGGTACGCCCTGTTCGATCTGTTCGATGACGTCCATGAGCTGGTCGCCGAGGAACATGGAAACGATTGCCGGAGGAGCTTCGTTTGCACCGAGGCGATGGTCGTTGCCGGCGCCAGCAGTCGTCATGCGGAGCAAGTCAGCATGGGTGTCGACAGCGTAAATGATGGCGCAGAGCGTGGTGAGGAACACGGCGTTCTGGTGCGGGTCCTTACCCGGATTGAGGAGGTTGCCCTTACCATAAGACACAGACCAGTTGTTGTGCTTACCGGAACCGTTCACGCCAGCGAAAGGCTTTTCGTGGAGCAAGCAGACGAGGCCATTCTTGTCGGCCACATTGCGGAGCACTTCCATGATTTGCATGTTGTGGTCGCAAGCGAGGTTCACTTCTTCGAACATCGGGGCCAGTTCGAACTGAGCAGGCGCCACTTCGTTGTGGCGGGTCTTCGCCGGAATGCCGAGCTTCCAAAGTTCGATTTCCACTTCGTTCATGAAGTTCAGAATGCGAGCCGGAATACTACCGAAGTAGTGGTCATCCATCTGTTGGTGCTTTGCCGGAGCGGCACCGAACAGAGTGCGGCCAGCTTGGTACAGGTCCGGGCGTTGCAGGTAAAAGCGCTTGTCGATCAAGAAGTATTCCTGTTCGGCACCGAGCGTGACCGTCGTCTTCTTGGGGCCCGCCTTGAAGCAGGTCATGAGGCGGCGGGTAGATTTAGAAAGAGCTTGCAAACTGCGCAGGAGCGGAGTCTTCTTGTCAAGCGCTTCACCGGTGTAGCTGCAGAATGCAGTCGGGATGCAGAGCGTAGCCCCGTTGCCGTGGCGTTTGAGGAATGCTGGGCTGGTCGGATCCCAGGCGGTATAGCCGCGGGCTTCGAACGTGGAACGGAGGCCGCCGCTCGGGAAAGACGATGCGTCCGGTTCGCCGACAATCAGGTTCTTGCCGCTAAAGGCCATGATGGCGCGGCAACCGTCGGGTTCAAGGAAGGAGTCATGCTTTTCGGCAGTGGAACCGGTGAGCGGCTGGAACCAGTGCGTAAAGTGCGTGGCACCGCGGTCCATGGCCCACTTCTTCATGGCGTGGGCCACATCGCCTGCGATACTCGGATCGAGGGCGGCACCTTCGTTAATGGTTGCAATCAGCTTTTCGCAGACATCCTTGGGCAAGTATTCGCGCATGGCGTCGATGTTGAACACGTCTTCGCCATAGAAATCCACATTCACCGGACCGGCCGGCTTGACGGGCGCGGTAGGGGCCTTCGCGATTTCGTTGATGGTCTTTTTGCGGTAGCTTACGCTCATTTTGAACCTCTTCTAATGTGTCTTTCCTAGATCCTTCGACTCCACTTCGTTGCGCTCAGGATGACACAGGAAAGACATTTTTCAATTTATGGAAGGAAATTAGGAATAAAAATGGGGGTTGGCACCCGAAATTTATGGGTTTTGAAACAAAATGTTTTACAATATTGTAAAATTAGTGTATATTATTACAAAAATGTAAAGCATTATGACCGAATCCGAAGAAATAGAACGGCTGAAAGCCGAAATCAAGGCTCTCCGCGACATCATCGACGAAAAGCCCGGCAAAATGGTCGGCAACAGCGGCGAAATGCGCGAGGTCTACAAGCAAATTAAAAAGTGCGCCAAGAACGACGCACAGGTGCTTATCTACGGCAACGACGGCACGGGCAAGGAACTCACGGCCCACACCATCGCAGAACTTTCTGCCCGCAAAGAAAGCCCGTTCGTCGTAATGGGTTGCACAAACTTAAGTGAAGGATTCGGAAACCCGGCAAACACTTTTGAAAGCGAACTTTTTGGCTACGAGCGCGGCGCATTCATCGGCGCAAACAGCCGCCACCTGGGCAAGGCCGAAATCGCAAACGGCGGCACGCTATTCCTGGACGACGTCTCGGCACTGAGCCCCAAGAACCAGGAAATTCTGCTGCGGTTCATGCAAGACCAGAGCTTTTACCGCCAAGGGGGCAACATCCACCTGCATAGCGACGTGCGCCTGATTGCAGCCTCTAGCCGCGACCTCGAAAGCCTGATGCAGCAAAAACTTTTTCGCGAAGACTTGTTCTACCGCCTGAACATCGTGCAGATTTCGCTGCCCGACTTGGCGCAGCGCAAGAGCGACATTCTACTTCTGGCAGAGCATTTTATTTCGCAAGTGAACCTCAAGTACGGCACGCACGTGGTGCGACTCTCGACGCCCGCAATCGACATGCTCATGAGTTACCATTGGCCAGGCAACGTGCAGGAACTCGAGAACTGCATCGAGCGCGCAGCCCTCGCCACGAGCGACGACTGCATCCATTCGCACAACTTGCCGCCCACCTTGCAGACCGATGAATCGGCCCGCAAGCCCATGCTTCCGAATAAAATCGCACCGCTTTCGACGCTCATGGACACCTACGAAAAAGAAATCCTGAGCGAGGCCTTAAAAAGAAACGGCGGCAACATGTCTGCTGCCGCACGCGATTTAAGTATTTCGCCGAGAGTCATGCACTACAAGGTGCACCGGCTGAACATCAACATTTCGGAGTAACGCACTCCTACAGATCCTTCGACTTCGCCCTTACGGGCTACACTCAGGATGACAAGCTACTTAACGTTCACCTGGACGGCGTCCTTGTTTACACGCACGGTGTAACTGCCCGACTTGGGCACTTCTACACGCTGCGAGCCGTTCGACACCACACCACGCTTTACAACGCGGCCATCCATGTCGAACACGGCGTAACGGGCTCCCATCTGTGCCTCTTCAATGCTGAAGGCTCGAGAATCAAGCACCACATTGAAGCGGACAGAGACTCGCTTAAAGATCGCCACATACACGCCATCCACAAGTTTCCAGCCGTTGAACGTATACTTCACGCCATTCTTGGCGAAGTCCTTCGGCAAAATGCTACGTAGGGCGCGTTCGATTGTCGTGTCGGCACGATCCGTGTAAATAACCACGATTTCGCCCTTCTCGCCATTGGCATTGACTTCCTTTTCACCATAGGTGTCGTAACGAAGCGTCTTTATGAAGTACGGATACAGGCTCTTGTTGCCAAAATCACCTTCGCGCATGGCCTTCACATGGTTGCCGCGGCCCTTGGTCTTTGTATACCAGCCCTTGAACACCCAAGTCGTATCAGACGTCATGACCGCATCCGGGAGCTTCGCGACCTTGCCGTAAACGTAGCCTTCGAATTCTTCAGTAAGCTCTGCGCCTTCGGGCAAGTGGAAATTGATCTTGAAGACCAATTCGTCCTTCGAGAAGATCGGAACATAGTTGCCCGTCTTCGAATCCTGTTTCCAGCCAACGAGCGAGTACGAAGTATCCTTAGGCGTCACCTTGATAGGCGGCAAATGATTCGTAAGGGCGTTACCAATCTTATTGTTAATCTGGGCATTTGTATCCTTCGGGCGAATCATCACATGAATGGTATCGGTCGGAGAATCACCGTATTGCGCGGCAATTTCAACCACAATCAATTCACCCTTGAATTCAGGTTCATACTCTCCGGTAGAATCATCCTTCACCCAAACGAGCACATAGTTCGAATCACCATCGCTCGGCTTGGTCGGCAAATCGAGACCTCTATCATTGAACGTGCTGTCGATTCTCTGTACAATTTCATTGTACGTATCCGTTACGTGAATCACGACATCGATCGTTTCTTTAGGATTCTTCTGGTAAACCACCTGAATCGTGTCGAGCTTGACCGTAGCGTCAAATACCGGTTCATACATGCCCGAGCCCAAGTTCTTTGCCCAGCCGGCAAAGGCATAGGTAGAGTCGTCATCAGCAGCCTTCGTCGGCAGCGGAATCGGCGGCACATGATTTTCGAGGGCATCGTTAATCTTCGCATTCACTTCGGAATCGGAATCCTTTTCGCCGACAACCACGTGGATCGTGTCGCCGGCATCGTTGTACTTGACCGCGATTTCAGGCGGAAGAATAACCAAGCGACCATCCGTTACATCAAAAGTAACGTCGAAGTTCGCATTTTTGTTCGTGAAGTTCTTAACTTCGAGCCCCATCGGGTAATTGCCGCTTCGTGTCTTACGAACGACAGAATCTCCGCTGAACTCGATATCGCTTACAGAATAAAGGCTATTGTCCATCTTCAAGCTGTAACCCGAAATCACCTGTTCCCAACCATTGTAGGCATAGGTATTGGTGTTACCCTTGATTGTCACATTCACAGGAGACTTGGTCACCTGAAGCTTACCGATTACCGGCGCGTCAACGATATAGTTTGCAGCCGTATCCGTATTCGCCTTAAGGACATAGGTAAAGGCATTCTCGCTGCTACCAGCATTCGTCTGCGTGCCGGTTACCGTAAAGATAAAGCCTTCGTCGGGAGCAAAGCCGTCGCCACCAACATTGATTGTGTCATTTGTCAGCGGAGTGCCATCATACACCTTGGTCGCAGAGGCAGACGTCAACGTCACATGGCGTTTTTCAATCGTCAACTTACCCAGAACAACAGTCACATCGTAGTTCGGGTTAGGCGTATAGCTCACCGCAATGGAGTCCACATTTTCGCCAGCATTCTTGACCGACGGATTCAAGCGGTAATACCTGAGTTCGCCCAAATCGCCTTCGGCTCCATCAGCCAAGCCCGACACAGTACCAATCAAAGCAGGATCCGCATCGCCGTAGAGCTTAACGGCATCTTTCATCCGAATCTCGACTTGAGCCTTTGTCACCGTGAGGGCTCCGAGGTCTTCGACAATCTGATAGTTCTTGGGATTTACAGAACCCCAAGTAATCTTATATTCATTTGTAGAAGAGCCGACCATTTTCTGGCTACCCGTCACCTCAATTGTGGGTTTTTCTCCATTCTTAAGTCCAGTAACGATTGGAACATCCTTGACAAGAGGCTTTCCGTCGTAAGACTTCGTGCCAGATTCAGTCTTAATGTTGAGTACCGCTTTCTTCACCGTCAAGAACGCATCGTACGTATTGACTACATATTTAGAAGTCACATCCGTAGAACCGTTCATCACCTTGAAAGACTTCACCCGGGCAATTACGGATCCCACATCCTTAATCGAACCGGACAGTTCAACAACCGGCTCATCACCCGGCTCAAACGCACCATTCGTCTCGTAAGTCGTTGTCAAAGGAGTTCCATCATATTCCTTGGATTTACTCTTCACTTCGACAGTAACAATAATCTTATCGGTAATTACCAGCTTCGCCGTTTTTTCTTGAGTCTTATTGTAATTCGGGTTGGTAGCAATCACTTTAACTGTATGTTCTCCAACTCCCGACGCCACAAGAGAGCTCAAGTCATCCGTCCATTCTCCGGCACCATCCAGCTGGTACTTGAATGTCGTTCCCGGGACATCGCTATAGGCACCACGCGTCATGGAATGCGGATTGCCATCATCCGTCACGTGTTCATCGGCGAAAACAACATCGAAGTCGCCATCGCTCTTCTTAACAACAAATTTCTTGGTCGGCGGAGCAATACTGCCTATGGTATAGTTATCTGTCACGTCGTTGCCGTCGGCATCCAAAATTTTCACCTTAGCAGGATCCGTCATAACCGGGTCATAGCCATCTTCACGCCATTCGAGAGCATCTACAGTGTAGCCCACATTGTGCGAATGGCCCGCGATCAAGCCACTTGTCTTGGAGCTGCCCTTAACATGGATAGAGTCTCCCGTATACGTTTCCGGCGGGATATTATCCGTGGTAAAGTTAACCAGCTTCGGATTCACACTGACAGATCCGCTTTCTTTGAACACGACATTGAACGCACTGGTTACAGTATCGCCCGTCGTCGTATTTACGATGATAAAGCCAACAATCTTTGCATCAATCGGTCCATCCTTCACATTCTTGATAGAATCCGTAATTGCATAGCCCTTGTATCCGCCCGGAACGCCCGTTATAGAGACCTTGGCACCGCAGTTCTTTCCATTGTAATCACAGGATTGTCCTACGACCGTCACCGTCACCGGTTTCACCAGCCACTTGGCATAAAGAGTCTTGTGACCATACGGAGTCTTGGCCTGGAATTTCTTAATTACTGAACCGCTAAAGTCTTCGGTTTCATACCAGCCCTTAAACTCATAACCCAATCTTGTCGGATTCTTCAAGTCAATCCCCGTCGAATCATCCAAGGTGTAGGTCGCCGGATTTTCGGCATCATTTACGCCACCGTTCAACACGTACGTAATTGTATAAGCAACCTTTTTCCAATGCGGGAACAATTGCACGGCCTTGTTGTCCGTATAAAGACCATTCAGTTCATACACCTTGTCACCGTTATCAACTGTAGACCAGCCGTCCTGTTCGTAACCGGGACGTTGATACACGGCCCCCAACAAGTTTATCGCTTCGCCATATTTCTTTACCACGGGAGGAACGTTGTTCACGCCTTCTTCACCGGCTTGATAATTGATGACGAATTCCTTGATTTTCCAGTAAGCATAAAGCGTTATATCGCCGTAAGAACCCTTCGTGACCTGATTAGCAGGATTCGTAAAGGCGCCGTCATAGAACCAACCCTTGAATTCGAGAGTGTCATTGTTGATGGTCGGCGCAGCAAAAGTGAATTCCTTTTCAACCGTATAAGTAGTCGGGTTAGCGACATTATTCAATCCGCCATTCAAATTGTAAGTAATGTCGTAAACCATGGGCGTCCACTTGGCATACAACGTGATTGTCGTATCTACCAACGTCTGGAAATTATACTTGTTCTTGCAAGACGGTTCCTTATACCAGCCTTCAAAAACATATCCGATGGCGGTAGGTTCATCAGGAGCCGTCGTGTGTTCGCCTTCGGCAACAAGTTTGTCGGCAGGCGCAGTTCCGTGACCTTGCACGTCGAAAATCACCTTGTATTGCGGAGCATCTCTCCATCGAGCATAGAACGTAATATCCTTCGTCGCCACGCCTAGGGTATCAATAACCTGACCCATCTTGGCAAGCGACCAGCCGGCAAAATAATACTTGGCATCACCGACCATATAAACAGACGGGAGTGCTCCTTCTGCAAAACCATCCGTCGTAATGGCCTTATTTTCTACCGCCATCTTCGTTAATGTCGCAGAGCTGTCGCCCGTATTGAGATCAAAGGTAATCTTGTAAAGATTCAGATTTTTCCATACGGCATACACTTTTTTTACGCCATAGACAATTCCCAAATCTCCAAATGCCGTAGCCGTCGGATCCAAAGACCAGCCCACAAAAGCCTTGGTGCTGTCGTAAGTCGGAGTCGAGATTTCATCGGCCGTCAACGGGGTATTGAACTTCAGTTCCTTAGTCGTCTTTGCGCCAGGAGCGAACGAGCCACCGTTTGCATCGAAAGTAATCAAGAACACCGTTTCCGCATTCAAGTCGCCTTCTCTTTTAGAAACACCGGTAATGGCGATATTTTCTTGATTCGTCCAAAGGCCCGTAGAATCGGAGCAAGTCTTTGTCGATTCATTCCATGTATGTTTATTCAGCAAGCACGCATTTTCTTCTGTATTGACATCAGAAAATCCCTTGGGGTCGCCAATTACATTCACATATACATCGAGGGAACCAACCCAATTATCGTTGTCTAGGGCATCTTCATCGTAATAGCAATGCGACAGAGTAATATCGATCGTTTGGGCTTTTGAAGTGTCTCTGTTATTTACGACTCGGCCAGCTATAGCCCCCTGCGCTCCGATTTCATCCGGATGAGCCTCCAGAGCATCGCCATCATAGACGCTACTTGAAATAGTCACGCCACCACGGATAACACCCGAAATACCACCGACATAGACATCTCGTCCGGACGCTTCAATCGAAACCGTACTCAAGGCATTGCTTATTTTTTTGCCGTTGGTCATTGCACCCAAAATACCGCCAGCACCAACATCTCGCCCATTCGTGACGATTTTTCCCGAAGTATAGCAGGTATCAATGGTTCCGCCGGTCATCCAACCGACAATGGGACCCACACTCACCTGGTGCGGGTTTGCCCAGTAATCATTTTTACCGGTCGCATAAATAGTCACCCCATCAAGAATCAGATTCCTTACTGTACCGCTACCGATCACGCCGAACAAGCCCACATTCTGACAATAGGAGGGGTAGCCATGCACCACGTCAAAGACCTGTAACGGGAATTCCTTACTATCGACCTTTAAGTTCTTGATGGTAATACCGTTTCCCAAGAACGTTCCTGTATATTTCGCAGTACCATTACCGGCTGCAATCGGAGTAAACGGAATATTGTTCATATCCAGGTATTCCGCCGTTATCGTGGCATTCATTTCTACATCGGTCGTAAAGTCCCACGCCGATCTCAAATACCCTGTATATGGGCCCTTATTCCAGAGAGCTTTTTTGGCGGGATCCTGATAGTAGGATTCCGGATCCTGCCGGATTGCCGTCATCAAGGCAATAGCAGAATCCTTGAACGCACGAGTCCTATATTCGGGTTTAGAGGTGTCGGCCTCAATGAGACTTATCATCCTCTGCCATTTCGCATTAAGCACATACTTGTTGACAGAATCGGAAAACCACGCCAAGTGCGCAGCCTTTTCAATCACGTAATATTCCTTGCCCCCGATAGTCTGCTTTTGGGGAGCCTCGATATTACCTTTCCAAACATCAGCCCATACAGATTGAAAACCCACCACAAAAACAAGCAGGGAGAGTAACTTTCCGAGAGAAATCTTACCTGTATTCATAAACATTCCTCTAATGCTAGCGTTTTGCCCTTCAACAAAAACAAGGAAAACCACTAGGAATCCTTCTTGAGACAAAACTAATTATTTTTTTTTACAAATTCCATTTTTTTTAATATTTTTTTGCACAATGGCTATTTTTTTCTTATTTTTTGTAATTGGAACCCTTTTATGGGAGCAAACGCACGATTATGACCATAATTCGCAAAGTTTTAACGATATGCAGCCTATCCATGGCATTCGGTTTTGCCCAGGAATACGTCATCGTGACCGATTCCGCAGCCGCAGCCCAAGCCAAACAAGATAGCATCGCAACAGTAGCCGCTAACGACTCTACCGCCGTTTCTACGGATTCTACCGCCACAACGGCTACCACAGCCGCAACGGCCGAAGCAGACAGTGCAAAGCCGGCAGAAACTGTAAAGCCTGCCAACACCGCCAAAGTCGCCGCTCCGACCAAGGCCAAGGCAGATACCGCTGCCGCCGACACTGCCGCACCAAAGAAAATGCGCAACAAGATCACTTACGCCGACTACCAGGATAAGGTCCAGCGTTCTGCCAAGAAGCGCTCCAAGACAATGCACCACGGTTTGAGCCTTATGAGCGCCACATACAACGACAAGAACTACTGGCACATGGACCACGACGCCAATTGGGGCATGGGCATGGGCATGTATTACTTCTACAGACACTACTTTGGCAACTATTTTGGAGTCCAAGGTCGACTGGGTGCACTGTACCGCTATTCCCGCTGGACCTTTGATGTAGACGAACAAGAAGGCAAGCTTTCTACAGGCGAAAAGTACACGCTCAGGCACGAACTTGACCGCAAGTACTACAATTTCTCGGCCGACATGCCGCTGACCGGCAAGTTCGGTTACCACATCAAAGGAACGACCACCTTCTTGTACACGAGCTTGACGTTTGGACTGACCAAGCCCATTTACGAATTGACCGACACCGAGAACAGACTCTACATGAGCACAAGCAACAAGAGCCTCAAGGAAGATCTCGCCTTGTTCGAAAGCGCAGGCGTAACACCGTTCCCGGCATACGAAAGCCATCAGACAAACAAGTTCTTCTACATGGACGACTGGGAAACGAACAGCTGGATCGGTCTCGGTATCGAAAGCCGACTCGTATCCTTCGAAGTCCAGATGTTTGCCTTTGGCGGCGCCACCCAGAACGCGAACCACCGATTCTACAACATCGGACAGGGAACCCCGACCTGGCGCATGTTCTTGGACTTTAGCATAAGGTAATGGTATTATTATGAATCAGAAAAGCTTTATGTTGAAACTCGTCTCGATTCCGCTGCTTGCCCTGGCAACGCTTCCGCTTGTTGCATGCGGAGACAACCCCATTGAAGTCGAAGACAAGAAACAAGTCGAATTCTCGATTGAAGTCGGAGCCCAGGACGCCCTGGAGTCCCTTGAAGCCTTGCGCGAAAATATCGACAACTACAATTGCTACGACCAGACCAAGCGCTTTACCGACAATTACAAGAAGCGCTGCGACCTCTTTATCGACAAGTTCAGGGGCAACAGCGCCGACACCGTGCTGAGCCTTGCCACAATCATCAAGATGGTCAAGAACGAAGACGAATACAACGACAAGGGCAACTACACCGGATCAGACGATGGCCCGATGGTCAACTACCTGCGCTACAACAAGATGCTGAGCATTACGCTTATCAACTACAAGCAGACCGTTGAATCCATTAGCAAGAACGAAAAGCTGGGCGATCCCGAAATCAGGTTCCTGGTCAAGTCTTACATTGACTCCGATCCTTCGGAATACGACCCGTTTTCTGCAACGATTCTGGATACTGTCGACGTCGACAGATGGGCTGGCGAAAAGAAGATTGCTATCCAGCTGCCCCGCGGTATCGACGCAATCGAGATTTGCCCGGTTCTCAGGGACAAGAACGAACATGACGACTACTACGATGACGAGGACTTGCTGAAGGATTCCGACTGCGTTCCGGTCAAGAACCTGGGATGGGTCGCAGAAAACAATCCGAAGCTGCACACGACTACGGGCGAAAAGGCAAGAATCATTTGGGAATGGTTCTTGTACTCGATCGAATAGCTTAATTGCCTTGAGCGCGGCGAGCGGCCTCGGCAGCCTCGCGCATGCGCTTGCGGGCATGCGAGCCGGGACGGTTTTTCCCGATGGTGCGGCGCCCCAACTGATCCTGCGGATTCGCTTGTTGAACGCCTTCGCTCTTTGGAGCGGGGCGTTTTTCATTTTGCGGTTTATTCTGCGGACGGTTTTGCTGCGGACGCTCCTTTTTGTTACCGGGCTTAGCCTGATTCTGTTTGCCGCGGCTGTTGTCACGACGCGGGAACCCGCGGCCACGGGCATTGCGCATTTCGCTTTCGGGAGTTTCTTTTTGCTGGGGCGGGAGCTTTTCGTAAATCGCCTTGTCGCCTTCGGGAATGCTGATTCGGGTCAGCTTTTCGATGGCGCGTAAATCTTGCTCTTCGTCAGGAGCGCAGAACGAAATCGCGATGCCATCTTTACCCGCGCGGGCGGTACGGCCGATACGGTGCACGAATGTTTCGGGAACGTCGGGCAAGTCGTAATTGAAAACGTGCGACACGTCATCCACGTCGATTCCGCGGGCGGCAATGTCGGTGGCCACCAACACACGAATCTGTTCGCACTTGAAGTTGCCTAAAGCCTGTTGCCTGCGGTTCTGGCTCTTGTTGCCGTGAATGGCGGCACACTTGATGCCCGCCTTTTCGAGCACGCGCGTAATCTTGTCGGCGCCGTGCTTGGTGCGGCTAAAGACCAGCACCTTTTTCATTTCGGGGTGAGCAAGCAGCAGTTCCTTGAGGAGAGCGCCTTTGCGGCGTTTGTCGATGCGGTAGAGTTCTTGATGAATGCGTTCAATCGGAGTGCTCTGCGGCGCCACCTCCACCCTCACTGGGTTCGGGCGCAGGATTGTCGCGGCAAGCTTCGTAATATCGTCGGGCATGGTCGCGCTGAAGAACAGATTCTGGCGGTTCTGCGGCAACAGCGCCACCACCTTGCGGATATCGTGGATGAACCCCATGTCAAGCATGCGGTCCGCTTCGTCGAGCACAAAGAACTCAAGCGCCTTCAGGGACACCGCTTTCTGGTTGATCAAATCGAGCAGACGCCCCGGGGTCGCGACCAGAACATCTACGCCACGAATCAGGTTGCGCTTTTGGCTCACGTCGCTCACACCGCCGAAAATGCAAGCCGTCGAAATCGCCGTGAACTGGGCGTACTGCTTAAAGCATTCTTCCACCTGAATGGCAAGCTCGCGCGTAGGCAAAAGAATCAGCGCGCGACAAGTCTTGGGCGCACGAAATTTCCCCGAATCGAGCAACAGCTGCAAAATCGGGAGAGCAAAGGCGGCCGTCTTCCCCGTGCCCGTCTGGGCGATTCCCAGCAGGTCCTTGCCTTCGAGAAGGCTCGGAATGGAGCGTTCCTGAATCGGAGTGGGCTGTTCATAACCGACAGCGCGAATCGCGCGCTGCAAAGGGTTTGCCAAGGGAAGTTCAGAAAAAAGCATATTAGTGCCAAATGTAGAAAAAGGGAATCCCTTTTTATCAGGATTCCCTTTTTTCGAGAGAGGTTTTGGTAAAACGGATTAAAGCTTGACCTTGAAGGACTTGCCGCCCACCTTGACAATGTACACGCCCTTGGCGCCCGTGTAAACCTTCTGCACTGCACCGAGACCGCGAGTGGTACGCACCTGGTGACCGAGGCTGTTGAACACGGTAATGCTCATGCCCTGAGCGCCGCCGACCACGATGTAGTTGTCAGAGGATCTGTAGACAGAGAGACCGAAGTCGTTCTGAAGTTCGGCAGCAATAGCCATGCCGGGACCTTCATAGCCGCATCCTGGGATAAGTGCGTCGCAACCGACATCAGTGCTGGAAGAGGACTTCGGGCCCCACGGATTGGAGGCAGAAGAAGAGCTCTTGGCTTCGCTAGAAGAAGACTTCGGCGGTTCAACGCTGCTGGAGGATTCCGGAGAGGGACCTGCACCTTCGCCAGCGATAACGATCTCGCCTGCGTTCGGCACGGCGTCGAAGTACACATAGCCGCCGTCAATCTTGGATTCAAGTTTGGCACCCGCCTGCGTCACGTTGGCAGTGGAACCGCTGTACTTGACGCGCAGGGAGAGCGGGTAGTCATAATTGGAAATGTTGTCCTTAATGTTGTGAGTCAGCTTAACCGTAGTGGAGCTGCCGCTGTTAGAAACGTCAACCTTTGCGGCCTTACGTTCCTTGATGTACATGGCAACGTGACCCATCGGAGCCACCCAAATGTCCTTGTCGTTCTGCTGGGCATACTGGAGGGAGCCTTCCATAGTGCTAGCATCGGTCGGAGAGTAAGTCGCATAGCCGTTTGTGCCCGTTGTAAAGCCGTGCGTCAGGAATGCAACCCAACCGCCTTGTTGAACGGCCTTTTGCATATTGCCCTTAAAATCGCTGGTTCCCTGATTACCGGTCATGAGCGCAGAAACGGCAGCCCAGTTGTTCGGACCATCTTTGCCCATAATATCGGAGCCGCCCTTCCAGCTTCCGTTACAAATTCTTCCGACAACGTAATTCTGAAGAACCTGGGAGTCACCCGGGGTATCGCAGTTCGGGTAAGCCAGCGTAATACAGCCGTATTTCTGCTGAACCTTGCTGTTAAGAGTCTGCTTGGACGATGCAATTTCGTTACCGGGCATCGGTTGTCCATTGGGATGACTGTCACTATGGCTTGCGATTTCGTGACCAGAAGAGGCTAGTTGTTTCACTCCATCCCAACTAATCATTCCTTGTCCGCCAACCCAACCTGTAACAATGTTAAAGGTCGCCTTATAGCCGTACTTATCGAACATGGGCAAAGCAACACCTACATCGCTTTGCGGGCCATCGTCAAACGTGAAGGAAACGGCAGCCTTGCGGAAGCCTGCCCAAGTGGCAATTTCAGCATCCTGAGCAAAAACCATGGAAGAACCCATGGCAATCAGCGCAGCAATAGAAATCTTTTTGTAATTCATACACTCACACCCTTTTTAGTGATTGATTTAATGTTCTACCCCGTTATAATATATATATGGGCTAAAACAATCGCAATAATAGGGCGACAGTATCCGTTGTTAGCAAAAACAACGAATGTAAACGTTCGGAAACGTTTCTGCTAAGCGAGTTTCTGGAAAAAATCCATCAGCAGGTAGAGAGCGGGGGCCGCGAGGTAAAAGGAATCGCAACGGTCAAGCACTCCACCGTGGCCAACAAACAGGTTACCGGAATCCTTGGTACCGCTCCAACGCTTGAGTGCAGACATCAAGAGGTCACCCACCTGGCCCGCAACAGTCACCAAGACGCCAAGGCCAATCGCCTTCGCCCAGTCGATATCCACATTAAAGCACCCGATGGCGGCGCTGCACTTGGCCCAATAAGCGACCCAGGCGATAGTCGCGACAGAACCTGCGACGGAACCTTCCCAAGTCTTTTTCGGGCTGATGCTCGGTGCAAACAGGTGACGACCAAAGGGACCCTTGCCTGCCGCAAACTTGCCAAAGAAATAGGCCACCGTATCGCAAAGCCATACACCCGTCATCACAAGAATAAACGGATAGCAATGTTCAAAACCCTGGCCGTTGCCCATCATGAGCACGTTCATGCCACCCCAGAGGCCCACATAGAGCGGGGCGCCAAGCTGCATCACGAGCCACGGGAACAGGTGATCGATTTCGACCTTGGCGTAAGCCAAGCCAATATAAATCGCAAAAATCACGAGGAAGGTCATGCCCACCACGTACGGCACGGCAGGCATTCCAAAATAGCCACCTTTGGAAAGAGCCCATGCGAGCGTCAGGGCCAAGGAAGATGCAAACGAAAGGTAGCGGGTATCGGGGCCCTTGTACATTTTGCAGGCCATACCGGCCCATTCCCAGGCACCGACACCGGCCAAAAAGCACATCAACCCTATACGGCTGTAATCGCTGAACCACAGCAAAAAGAATACAATAGGAATGGCGATGAACGCCGTAATTAAACGCTGCGCAAGATTACTCATGCAACACCTTTCCAAAACGTCTTTCTCGAGTATTGAAGAACTCGACGGCCTTCAAGAATTCTTCCTTGGTAAAGTCGGGCCACAGCGTATCGGTTACGTAGAATTCGCTGTAAGCGGCCTGCCAAAGCAGGTAATTCGAAAGCCTGAACTCTCCCCCGGTACGAATCACGAGATCCGGATCGGGAGCTCCTTTTAAATACAAATTCTTAGCGAAGAGCGTCTCGTCGATATCTTCAACCTTGATTGCCCCGGACGCCACTTGCGTGGCAATGGAACGCGTCGCTTCGACAATTTCTTGCCTGCCACCATAAGAGATAGCGAGGTTCAGCTGCATGCCCGTGTTGTTCGCCGTCTTGTCGATGGCGGACTGAAGACTTGTGCGCGGCTTTTCTGGCAAACGGTTCATGTTGCCAATCACCGTAAGCTTCACGTTCTTTTCCATGAGATCGGGAATTTCCTTGACAACCATCTCGATCAAGAGGTTCATCAAGTAATCCACTTCCTTGCTGGGCCTGCCCCAGTTTTCGGAACTGAACACATACAACGTCATGTGTTCAAGTTTCAGGTTCACGCCCACTTCGACGGCATCAATCGTCGCCTGGGTGCCCTTGCGGTGTCCGAGGAAACGTTCAAGACCGCGGCTACGGGCCCAGCGCCCATTGCCATCCATGATAATCGCTACATGTCTAAGCTGATTTGCCACGCAAACCCCGGACTACACCTTGAGGATGTCTGCTTCCTTTTCAGCGAGGAGGCTGTCGATCTGGGCAATAGCCTTGTCGGTAGCCTTCTGGATTTCGTCCTGCTGTTTCTTGACTTCGTCTTCGGGCAGTTCCTTGTTCTTCTTGAGGGCGTCGTTAGCATCGCGGCGGATATTGCGGATAGCCACGCGGCCTTCTTCGGCATGCTTGCGTGCAATCTTTGCAAGTTCCTGACGGCGTTCCGTGGTAAGAATCGGGAGGCTCACGCGAATGCAGTTGCCGTCCTTCATCGGGGTAAGGCCGATGTTTGCTGCAAGGATAGCCTTTTCAATCGGGTCAACCATGGTCTTTTCCCACGGGGACACAAGCAGCATGCGCGGTTCGGGCACAGAAACCTTAGCCACCTGGGAAATCGGAGTCGGCGTACCGTAGTAGTCGATGCGCACGTCGTTCAGGATAGCGGGGCTAGCCTGGCCTGCGCGGATCTTCGAGAATTCACGTTCGGTGGCCTCAATGGCCTTGTTCATTTTATCAGAATAATCTGCCATAATTTTTTGCGTGTTAAAAGGTTTTACTTACCAGTTACTAGTTGCGAAATATAGATAATTGAAAATGTAGGCGCAAAATAAGTAGTGTTTTTGTAAGAGAAAATTCTAAATTTGGCGTTATGCCTACTAAAAAGCCCAAAGTTTTCGTTGTCCATTTAGGATGCGCCAAGAACCAGGTCGATGCAGAAAACCTGGTCGGAGAAATGTTACACGCCGGTTTTGCAACTTGCGATACGGCCGCCAAAGCGGACTACATCCTGGTGAACACCTGCGGTTTTATCGAAGCCGCTAAAGAAGAATCCATCAACGCGATTCTCGCACAAATTAACGGCAAGAAGCCCAAGCAGAAGCTGATTGTGTCGGGCTGCCTTTCGGGCCGCTACGGCGACGAACTAGTAAAGGAACTGCCCGAAGTCGATTACTGGGTGGGCACCTACAAACCGGGTGAGCTCTTGAAGAAGATGGGCATCGTGGCTCCGCAAACTTGCGACGCAGAGAACTTGCCGCGCATGAACCTGGGCGGATTCAAGCACCACGCCTACCTGAAGATTGCCGAAGGCTGCAACCGCCGCTGCGCCTACTGCGCGATTCCCCTTATTCGCGGAAAGCAGGTTTCGCGAAGCATCGAAGACATTGTGGCAGAAGCCAAGGAACTCGAAGCGCAGGGCGTCCAGGAAATCACGCTCATCGCACAAGACACGACTTACTTTGGCCGCGAAAAGGGCAAGAAGGGCGGCACGCTCGCCCAGCTTTTACGAGCCATTCTCGACAACACAAACATTCCGTGGATCCGCACGCTTTACTGGTACCCGATGTTCGTGGACGATGAACTTTTGGACCTGATGGCAAGCGAACCGCGCCTGGTGAAGTATGTGGACATGCCCATACAGCATGCAAGCGACAACGTACTCAAGAACATGAAGAGGAACTACCGCAAAAAGGAACTCGTCGATATTCTGCACAAGATTCGCGAGCGTATTCCGGGCGTTACGCTGCGCACCACGGTGCTTGTCGGATTCCCCGGCGAAACCCACGAAGACTTTGAAGAACTGATGGAACTGTTGGAAGACATTCAGTTCGATCACTTGGGCGGATTCGTATTCAGTCCCGAAGAAGGCACCCCCGTGATGGAGATGGACTTGCCTGCAGTCGACGAAAGCGAAGCCCGCGCAAGGCTCGACGCCGTAAACGATTTGCAAGAAGAACTTGATGCCGAACATGCCGAGGCGATGATCGGAAAGAAAGTCCGCATCATCATCGACCAGGTTGCCGAAGAAAGCGAATACCACTTTTACGGACGCACCGAAGGCAACTCCATGGAAAACGACGATATCGTGAAGGTGCTCGAAGGTGATGCCGACGTAGGTGAATTCCGCGACGCGCTCGTGGTAGACGCCGAACCGCATGAACTGATTGTGAAGCTGGTGTAATTTACTATCTTTGCACCACACGCCCTTGTAGCTCAGTTGGATAGAGTGTCAGCCTCCGAAGTTGAAGGTCATGCGTTCGAATCGCATCAAGGGTATAAAAAAGGCTCCTCATCGAGGAGCCTTTTTCAATGTCATTCAGGACTTAGCGACCGGCGACGCCAGAGCGGGCTCTAGCCTTTTCACGTTCGCGGCGGCGCTTTTCGGTGTCATCCGGGAAGAGTTCCGGCAGAGCGTAACCGATAGCGATACCGAAGACGATGCCTGTCTTGCTCATACCTTTCGGGTCCACCACGCGGGAACCCCATTCACCCGTTTCGCCATCAGCCAGCCAAATGTTCTGGTAATTGCCTTCCAAGTCCATCATCGGAGTTTCTAGCTTGCGGAAGCTCGGGTTATCCGTTTCCTGGTCGCCCTGACCGGTGCTTGCATAATAGGTCTTCGGAGTCTTGGCAAGCTTCGGTGCATAGTACATACCGATAGAGAACTGCAAGTAATACCATTCGTTGGTCAAGTAGGTGATAAGGGCGTCAAACTGGAAGCCATCCACCTTAATCAAAGCACGGGTCTTGCTTTCGTCGGGAACGATGTCATGGTCAAAGTACACAGTACCGTAAGACACAGACACGCCCAAATGGAGCGGATTCTTGGGGAACAGATAGTAGTTCAAGCCAACCTTGTAACCCGTACCGCCTTCAAGATCCCATTCGTCGAAATCGTTGTCAGTTCCCTTCGGCACGAAACCGAAAGAACCGTAAAGAGCCAAATGGAACGGCAAAATGTATTCAATGCCGGCACCAAGACCCATACCCATACCGGTTTCGCCCATAATCGGGTAACGGGAACCCATACCGATCTGGAAAATCAAGCGGTTGCGCAACCAGTCACGGCGACGTTCTGAGTTCGCGTATTCATCGAGACGCTGTTCTTCTTCAAACTTCTTGCGTTCGGCCATTTCACGACGCTGGGCAGAGTTAATACCAACGTCATAGACTTCTTCCTCTTCTTCGTCATCGCCAGTGGCCATGGAAGCATGCGGAGCAGCGTCACCTTCTTCTTGAGCAGAGGCGGGGGCAGAAATAAAGCCTTCATCGTCCTCGTCAAAGTCGTCTTGCGCCCAAGACAAGAAGGCGGTCAAACATAAAGACAAAAGTACTTTCTTAAACATGAAAAAGCCTCAGATTATATAATCGCATTTGCGAATATAACTTTTAAGCGAGCAAATCGCACGAAACTTAATGTAAAAAAAGCAAAAAACACGCTTTTCGAAGGTTTTTTGGGCATTATTTGGCCTCTAGCAATTTAGCCTTGATAGAACCAAGCGCAATTTCGCACTCCATAAGTACCGGAATGCGGCGTTCGTCATCGGTGAGCCATATAAAAATGCGCCCTTTGGAGACAAAAATGCCGTCGCCATCGAGAACGGGTTCCACTTTAATGCAGGGGACTTCGCCAAAAATGCTCTCGATCTTTTCGCGACCGTGTACAATCACTTTAAGTTCATAGCGTTTTTTGCCACTCACCGCCGAAAAACGGGAAGTCTCCCCCACCTTGAGCGGGAGGGTTCGCACCAAGTAGAACGCCGACATAATGCTATGTTCTTCGCCCTGGATAGTGACTGCCGTATCGGCAGAGCGCTTGGTCTTGCGGGTTTTCATATCGGTGAACACCGTATCCGAAAGCCACGCCTTTTCGCCCTTGCGGTCAAAGCGGATAACAGACGTGTTGTGGAACGTGCCCTCGTGGAGTCGCTTGCGGAACACTTCGGTCATGAGGCCCTTGTTGCGTACGCGGGTGTACACCGTATCGTTTACCGGGTAGATTCGGTTGATGGTCTTGTTGCCAGTCGCGAAGGTCAGGAACTCCGTCTTGCCGCCAGCAATCGGTTTGACCTCGAGAGTCGCAGTACCTGCCGTAATGAACCCCCAACCAAGGCTGAAGGTCAAGCGTTCTCCCTTCATCCACGGGGCGTTGACCTCAGGAAGGTCGGGTTCACCGGCGAAAGACGCCGCCACGAGGAACGCCGTGAGAAAGACGATAGACGACAACTGCGTAAAGCGAGAGTCGCGACCAACGAAGTTGGGCATGACCGAGCTGAACAGTTGGTACATGAGCGAAGCGAATGTACAAAGACGAGAGAGCATAAAAGAATGTGAGGTGTGTAATGTGTGATGTGTGATGCGAAATATCTAATTCCACATTTCACATTACACATTCCACATTGTGTTACCCTTCAATATCTCCGAGGCCTTTGCGGTAGGCGACGAGCTTCTCGCGGACTGCCGGATCTGCGATGGCGACGATGTGGGCGGCGAGGTAACCGGCATTCTTGCCGTTGCCGATGCCGACCGTGGCCACCGGGATTCCCGGGGGCATCTGCACGATAGAGTGCAGAGCATCGACGCCGTTGAGCGGGCCGCCGGCGCAGGGCAAGCCGATAACGGGAAGAATGGTGTGCCCTGCGAGCACGCCCGGGAGGGCTGCAGCGAGGCCAGCAACACCGATGAGGACCTGGAGGCCTCGCCCGGCAGCTTCGCGAGCATACTTCGCGGTGGCGTTCGGGGTGCGGTGTGCAGAGAGGATGTTGTATTCCCACGTGATGCCGAACTGGTCGAGCACCGCGGTGATCTTGTCTACAGTTTCCTGGTCGGACTTGCTACCCGCAACGATACCGACCTTTGCATTCGGAACTTCATTAATCTGCATTTTTAAGTTTCCTTATTTTGCGAGTCTTGCAAGGCCCTTCTTGCCGATGTCCTTGCGGTAGAACTTGCCTTCGAACTGAACCTTCTCGGCAGCTTCGTAAGCGATGTCGAGAGCAGCCTGGAGCGTTTCGCCATGGCCCACCACACCGAACACGCGACCACCATTGGTCACCAACTTGCCGTCGACCATCCTGGTACCGGCATGGAGCACCTGGGCGCCGTTCTTTTCGGCTTCTTCGATACCCGTGACAACCTTGCCCTTTTCGTAGGAGCCCGGATAGCCCGCGCTTGCAAGCACCACGATTGCGGAGCTGCCCTTCGGAGCCTTCGGGGCACCGAGCTTAGCGAGTTCACCCTTTTCAGCAGCGTCGAACAAAGCGAGCACGTCGCCGTCATAGAGCGGGAGCACAATCTGGCATTCGGGGTCGCCGAGGCGGCAGTTGTATTCCACGACCTTCGGGCCCTTCGCAGTCACCATGATGCCCACGTAGAGCACGCCCGTGTAGGGCTTGCCTTCGGCAGCCATGCCCTTGAGGGTCGGTTCGATAATCGTCTTCTTCACTTCGTCGAGGAGAGCGTCCGTCACCACCGGAGCCGGGCTGTAGGCGCCCATGCCACCCGTGTTCGGGCCCTTGTCGTCGTCAAAGACGCGCTTGTGGTCCTGGGCAGAAGAGAGAATCACGTAATCCTTGCCATCGCAAACCACGAAGATGGAGGCTTCTT
This sequence comes from Fibrobacter sp. UWB1, assembly GCF_002210325.1. Lineage (NCBI taxonomy): Bacteria > Pseudomonadati > Fibrobacterota > Fibrobacteria > Fibrobacterales > Fibrobacteraceae > Fibrobacter > Fibrobacter sp. UWB1. Next base: position 25,288 of record NZ_MWQL01000018.1, on the reverse strand, counting down.
CGCCGTCCATGAATTCTTCAATCACGACCGTCTTGCCGGATTCACCGAAGACCGCCTTGTCGCCGAGCATTTCTTCGACAGCGTCGTTCGCTTCCTTGTCGGTCATGCAGACGATAGCGCCCTTGCCCGCAGCGAGGCCCGACGCCTTCACCACGATCGGAGCCGGGTGTTCGGCGAGGAACTTCTTGGCGGAGGCGAGATCGGTGAAGGTCTCGAAGGCTGCCGTCGGCACGTTGTACTTCTTCATGATATCCTTGCTGAAGGCCTTGGAGCCTTCGAGCGCGGCAGCAGCCGCAGTCGGGCCGAAAGCGCGCAGCCCGCGACGGCGGAATTCATCCACCACGCCAGCGACCAGCGGAATTTCGGGGCCGATGACCGCGAGGTCAATCTTTTCGGCAACCGCGAGGTCGGCAATGGCCTTCGGGTCGGTCACATCCACCGGCACGCACTTGCCGAGGTTTGCCATGCCCGGGTTGCCCGGAGCGCACACGAGAGTGTCGCACAGCGGCGACTTCTTGACTGCAAGAGCGATGGCATGTTCGCGACCACCGCTACCAACGACGAGAATATTCATAAGCGAGTCCTTATACTTGTACGGGGGATAATTTAGAAAAATAGCATGCGGAAGGGGCCTTGGCCCAATACTACTTGCATGCTTTTTCATACGAATCATACCATTCAGGGAAAACTGATTTCAGCTCCACCAACATTCTTTTATCCATTCGACCATTTGAATTCGAAGTCTGACAGCGGTCATTTACAGTAATTGACCCAAGATACAGCGAATCACGATTAAAGCAATCTGCAAGCAGATTATACGTTGCATAAAATTTTTTATCGCACTCGAATCTTCTTCCAATGGAAAAGACAAACTGAAGGCATGTTTATATACGCTTGAATCAGCGACTTCAAATATTCCTTTCTTTGCACTTTTATTATTGCGCAACATAATCTTTGATGTTCCTAATTCTCGATTCCATATTTTCCCAAGGGGCTTTACAGGAAATCCATAAACAGCACAATATGCTGCACTAAAAGTCTCTCTTTTCTCCAGGTATTCCTTTTCAATAGAATTCAATTCCTGTTCATCCTTTTCTGTAGAACAAGATACTAGCAGAAAGAATATGGCACACAAGAAGATCTTCATCATTCCATTTTTGCACATATTATTTTCTCCATCAAAATCCACAAGACTCCAGTTGTCGATTTTACGTTGAATCATCAGTTTTTCCGTTTATCCAACCTTAAAACAACTAATTTCGTCCGTTTTTCCAACTATTTTTACGATATTTTTGCCCATTTTTCCAGCTTGTCTCTCATGGCGGGGCGATTCTTGAACCGCGACAGCCAAGATATTTTCAGCCGGTTGACTTCCGGGAGGCCGCCTTCGTACTTGAGCAGTTCGCCCGCATCGCGGTAAGCGATAAAGCCACCGTCGCGATACCTGCGGACGATGCTATCGAACTGGGCGGTAATATCTTCAAGTTTTAGGGGTTGCATAGTTATTCCCGGCATCAAGTCTTCAAAGAATATGTTCTGTTTTTATTTGCTCCGTTGGGGACTGTTTTATCTAACTCTCACCAATCGCCACATATTTCTGGATCCGGCTATTCGGCTTATCCGGAACAGTATAACGTATTCTTTTGTTAAGCAATGGCTTGAGGTACAATTTGTCAAAACTCTTTCGGTCAGACAACTTCAAGAATGCCATCATCTCCTTTTTAGACCGAGGAATTCTACAGAACAAGACCAGTTCATTGCATTTAGTTTGTATATCAACTTGGGGGGCGACTTGGGGGGTGACTTGGGGGGTGACTTGGGGGGTGATCACGTCAAAATCCGAATTCAGCACATAATACACCGAGTCAACCGTTTTGCCCTTTTGCTTCAAAACGCCCATTTTTTTAAGAAAATCAAGGTTTGAATCAGCCAATTTCCGTTTTTCACCGACAATCTGCATATAAGTCAACGTATCAACTGCACCAACTTCACGGGCAAAAATCAAGGCCGAACGCTGCCCCTGCGACAGTGTTCCACCAAAACTGTTGAGCCAAGCAACATCACCTTCGTCAAAGAACTTGTGCAAAAGCAACCGAATCGTGAAAGTATCCTTTGTTCTGTCAGACTCAAACGTGGGCATCGAAAGTCCCGCCCCGGTCATCAGGCGACGCATGGTACGAATCCCCGTTCCCTTGAATTCCGCAAGGTTTGTCTCATGGAGAATCGAGGCAATCAACTGATTTCGTGTATCGCTCCCAGCGGTTCCAATTTCTTCTTGCGCCTTCAGAGAATACCCCGAATTAATTATTTCGATGCGATTGTTGTAGCGGATAATTTGAGTCGGACGGTTATGCCGATACGAACGATGCATAACGGCATTTACGATAGCCTCCCTTATCACACGTTCCGGCAAGTCGGGTTTTGTCGTCGCGTGTATCTGCCCTTCTTTCAACGAAAAATTTTGAGGCAAATCCGACAAGACCGCATCAATCATCCTGTCAATCTGGAGCATGAGCGGCCCCATGAACTCAATCGCAGAAAAACGTTCATTGACATTTTCTACCCACTCATTTCCACGTACACGAATATAGTCCGTCCGCATCAACGGGTAAAACCGCCGAATAACACGCTTCGTTCCAAAAAGCATTACACCAGCAAATGTAAGGTTACCATCTTGCGTCAGGCATTCCAACGATTCCAAAAGTTCCCTGTCACTATAGTTGAGTTCTTCCGCCTTGGGATTAACCTCTTTGCGACATCTGCGGTAATACTTGACGGCATCCAAATCAACATCATCAAAACCTGTATTCTTGACAACAGAAGAATCGAAACTCGTATTATCTTGATAAAAGGCATACAAGTCTTCTTCTGTGCATCGTTGGTCGCTTGACCCGATTCGTCGCCATGCACCTTGCGGTAAACCAACGCTCTTGAAATACAGAGGTTTTTGTTGACTTGGGAGTTCCGGCACGAAAATTTTCAGCACATTCTTGCCATCAAGCTTTTCCACATCGATTCGCGGACGCACCGACAAATTGAACATGCTCGCGCACCGCGTAGAAATATCCAACTGAGCCTTATCTGGATTTTCAACTCCCTCAATCCAAAAACGATTGTCGAGCGCCTTGGTATCTTCACCAATTCCTAAAAGAATATACCCACCGCCAAGCCCAGGTTCGTTGCTAAACGAACAGACAGACTCCATCAACGACTGAGCCGAATCACTTTCGCCCTTGGCCTCAATCCACACGCATTCATCGGATTCGGACAACTGTTTATAGAGTTCTTGTGCAGTGTAGAGTTTCATTGTTTTCCTCTAGTCCATGGGATTCCTATTCTACCTAAATATAACTCCATCCACTTGACACAAAGTGACAAAATGAGATTTTTCTCAACAGCGTAACAGCCACTTACGCAAGCGTATAATAATCAAGAATCAGGTCAACCGCACTTGCGTCCTTGAGGATTCGGTTTTCTATCTCGGGCATTGGCTCGGGTTCGTTTCTTTTTTCAAAGTCCTTGAGGTCCAAATATGTTGATATCCTTAGACGGTTCTGAGAAGACAAGCCCATGGCCGTTGCATAGACTTTTGCGTATTTTCTTTTATTAACTGTACTTGAATAGTCGAAATCTTTCAACTTCTGCATCAGCATTGCACCCGTAGGGAATCCATACGGAACACTACAACCGGCACCTATGACAAAAACATCAGACATCATTTTTTATCGCCACTTTTATCGCCATTCTCAGTATTTATCGCCACTTTTATCGCCGTTTTTAGCGTTTATCACCGATTTATCGCCAATTTTTAAATTTATCGCCGTTCAGGATTTCTATTCTACCTAAATATAACTCCATCGACTTGACACAAAGTGACAAAATGAGTTATTCATGCTTTTTTACCGCAATCATTTATACTTGACCTGATTGGTTTTCGAGAGTTCCAGGAAGCCTGCGTTTTGGAGGGCGTCTATCAGGCTTTGAATATTTGCGTCGGTCAGCTTTTCTGCAGCGAACCAGTTCTTTAGCGTCTTCTGCAATTTTGATTTGGTGGTGGGCGGATTCTTTGAAATGCCTTTCAGATTCGCCATAGCCTTTTCGAGAGCCTTTTGCAAGTCAAACGCCTTTTGTGGCACAGCCTTCTTCGCGGGCTTCGCCGGTTGCGGAGCGGGCTTCTTGGGCGCAGCAACCTTTTTCGCTTCTTGAGGCTTGGCGATTAGCCCCAGGCGTTTCGCCAGTTCCTCGTACGATTCCACGCGTTCGCAGCGGTCTTCGCCGAACTGCTTTTGCACATGCAGAACGAGCGGATCGTAGTCGTGATCTTTTGAAAGAATCACGCAATGACTGTTGAACGGTTCGCGGGGCATCACTTGGCCCATGTAAAATGCGATGTAGAAGTCGAGCGCGTTTTCGGCCTGTTTCTTGGTCATCTTCTCGGGAATCGCAAGTTCCACAAGTTCGATGCGGCCCTCGCTCAGGGCGTAACCGAAATCCTTCAGCTGCGTAAGCGAAAGGTTTATCTTGTTCGTGGAATTGTGGAACAGCACGAACTTCAGCGGAGAGCCGTCCGTATTAACGACAAGGTCGGTCAGGCCGTTCAGCCCGACATTTTCGCAGTCCACAAGGACATGGGATATGGGGAATTTAGGAGTGGGCATTAGGAAATCTCGGTAAAAATATTTACATCTTTAGATTACGCTAATTCGCATTGTTTATGCCTTATTAAGCAAATGCTTCTTTTATTTCAAAAGCTTCTGTTGGAGACAACAAGCCTTTGTTTAATTTCTCAATTTCTTTATCAAGTTCGCTCATAGATCGAATTTTTGACACTTTAAATTTTATATCATAGCCCATACTATTTAAGTTTTTCTCAATTGTTGAAAGAACGTAATCTCGCAAGATGGCCTTTGTCCGTTCTACTTTCAAATGTGCATAAGCCAAATAAAAGCCCGAAACATCTGAAGCATCCGTCAAATAAAAGCCCCAACAACGAAAAGCTTTTGATGCAGCGATTAAATGTTCTTTATATATTCTTTTTAAAATAGAACTATTCTGCATGTATAATTTCGCCTTTTCTTGCAAAAAATCATTCAACAAAAGGACCTTTTTTGCAAAGAATTTTTCTCCGCCTAATTCTTCAGGAATTGCAAACTTCCAATCACGCTTTTTCTTATCAAAACGGTAAATACATGAGCCAGAAATTAACATGTCGGCAACAATTTCTCTCACGCAATGTCCCATTTGTTCTGCAATCCGAGTTTCGCTATATGGTGAAATTTGTGAAAGGACGTCCATTATATTGAAATTTTCTTGCCCTACAATGCTTATTTCAAATTTTTGAAAAAAAGTGTATTGATTAACAAATCGAGAATGGAACGCAGAACTAGGACCGCTTCCGCATACAACAGAGCAAGACCATTCAGAATCATTTTTCTTCATCATCGCCTCCCTCTAATGCCCGTTTCAGATATTCATTTTCCCAACCAAATTCGCAGTCTTGTAAATAGGGGTTCTTCATAAAATAATGCACAAAGAACGGGTGCTTTATATCAATTTTGCGCATATAACTCGGATGCTCTCTATAATTCTTCACAAGATGCCTAATAAGGGCACTTTTATGATTCACAACAGCATATTGCTCAGGAATCATAGACTTGCGAGAATCTTTCATCTCATAGGGAACTTTTTCGATTAACGTTATTATTTTCCTTTCAAACTTCGGAACTATTTGAGAATTCATTCCCATTTTTGTATCATCAATATTTGAAAAAATATCTTTCTTGTATTTTACAAACAAAGGCTTCAGCAACTCATCTTTAAAACAAACTTCCATCTGCTTATCCCAAGCAGAATCAATCTGTGATACAAGATGCTCATTTTCATAATATTCAGAACATATTAACAAAACATTAGATACAAGAATCGCATAATCAATATATTCCTTCATTTCGCCAAAATTTTTTGCATACACCATCCGGATAAAAATAGTTGTCAATCCATTCTGAAAACATTTTTCTGCTATACAACAATCGCCCTTTATGGCAAAATCTATGCAGTCTCTAAACATTTTCAAAAATAACATGCCGGCATAATCAGGAACTTCTTCATTACGCTCTTTTACTGAAATAGCAGGAATAATAATTGAAGACTCTACCGTCAAATATTTTAAATGGTTTTCATATTCCTTCTTATATTCGTTCTTTACTAGGTGCGTAAAAGCGATAAGCGGATCTTTTACATCAGTTGATAAAGAGTCGTAAATAAACATTAAATGATCTTCTGATTTGAAAACATTAGTCCAGAACTCTTCAATACATTTCAGAGTTGCGGCCTTACAAACAGGAGACAGCTGAGCATCTTTGAGTCGATTTTCAAATCGTTCAATATTTTGCTTCGTCAACAATTTGTAGTTGTCGTTAAAACGAATCGCCTCTCGTTGGCAAAGAAAATCCACAATATACCAAGGCGGGGTCTTGACAGAACCTTCAATTTTCAGTTCTGTCTGTATTTTCTCATTTAATCCTTCTAAGTCCCTCAATTGAGATGGATTAAATCCTGTTTTGTAGAGGCTTTCTTTTTTCTCTATTTTAATTTTTTGAAGAACTGCAGAAAGAGCTCTCTTGTCCAAGGTTTCTGACAAATAAACAATTAAATTTATTTCGAAAATAAAGATATTCTCAACAAAAGAAACTCCCCAATGTTCCTGAGAAAATGAGGCTGGCTTTAACCCCCATAATTTATCAATAATTAAAAGTGCTCTACCATACTCATTATTATACGCAAGCGATTGAATGTATTTGCCAAATTTCGGTATAATCGCCGTAAACTCAGCTTCACAAGCATAATGCTTTATATCAGTAAAAAGTAATTTCTCCAAGCAATTTTCAAACCAATAATCATCGGTTCCTTCAATTGGCATTTGGTTTTGGAAACCCAACATATAGTTTGTTCGAACATAGTCTTGTTCCGTTATGTTCTTATAACGATATTTTTTCCCGTACCAGAGGCTGTTTGTTGGAAACGAACGCTTACATACCTGATATCTCTGCAAAATTCCTATAATATCACAATCAAAGCGGAAAAGGTCTCGTTTGGAATACTCAGCATTCTTATTCAAAATTTGACTTAAACATTCCAAACAACGAGCAATGCCCATTCCGTTTTTTTGACAAAAAGTAGCATTGTCTTCAAGAGCATAGTGGTGATTAAGCTTACCTAAAATTTTCCACTGCAAATTCAACTGATTTGATAAAAAAGGAACCCAATTTCTTGGGTTAAATAAATTGAAAAGTCTTTTTCCTAAAAAAAGAAAAGAAGGAATAATAAGAATCACACTTATTATTGATAAGGCATACGCAATTTTTGAATATACATCAAAAAGCAAACAAATCCCAAGCATTATATACACATAAACGCTCGAAATTGAAGCCATACGCATAAATAGATTACTAACGCGATCCTTAATCAATAATTCACGAATTTCATATGGTACCTTTGCATAGGCGGCACTTGCAACAGACGTCATTCCTGCATAATAAAGGCCAATAAATAGAGTTTCAATCGCAGCAACGGCAATTAAAACGGCAACATAATATGCTGTAAATGATTTTGCATCCTCTGCACACTGCACAAAGCAAGGTTCAATAAACCAGGTTATCCATGCTGTTATTACTGCAGCGAAAATACTCGTTATAGAATTTCTAATAAAGCTAAATAAATGCCCAGTATTATCTTTTATATCGGACTTCTTGTCCCACCACCTAGAACACACAAACCTAATAATAGACTTCTTTAACGAGTCTAAGGCACAATAGATTTTAACAAATCTTGGACTTTTATCAAAGAGATTCATACCAGCATCTTCTACTGCAAATAATCCAAGTTATCAAGCATTCTTATAATCAAATTCCTAAAGTCTGCCCTGAAGGATTCATCTTGCAAATAGCTTTTATATAGCGAATTGTCGCTTTTGCGCTGTTGGCGGACAACGGAATCCAGAATTTCGTTCATCTTGTCACTAGATGTCTGCGGGTCGGGATTGCCGACGACAAATTCACGATACTGTTCATTATTCTTGACTGCCCTTGCAATACTTACAAGCTTTGTCTTTTGATCATCTGGAGTCGCTTGCCATCCATGGAACCAACGCTCATTGAATTCCTTCAAAATTTCATCAAGTGCCGCCTTAGGGTCGTTCTTGTCATCGCCCGCATTGACCATAACAGGCTTGTTCGGATCAATAATGGCTTCGCCAGCATCCAATACAATCTTTTCGTTCAAGGCGGTTCTGCGCAATCCGTAGGTATTCAAATCAACGGAATCCAACAAGTCCTTTACGCCTTCATCATCCTTAGACGTTACATGCAAGCCGGGAATTAGATAGCGAAGGAACCAGAACAGCTTTTCCCATTCGGCGACTTCAAACGCCATAATTGCCGCAACTTTGGAATAGATACGGACAAACTGCTTGCACTTCATCTTGAAGTCCGCTTTCCCGTTTTCGGACCATTCGATTTCATTGTTAAAGCGGTTCGCGGCAGCATCCAAAATGGGCGCCCACTGGTCGGCCTCACTTCCATGGATATACAAATCAATGAAGCTGTCGATATCTTCCTGTTCAAACACTCCAAAACCAAGAAGCGTCATTCTCAATTCATGTAGAATGTTTACGTCTGTCGCTTCAGAAAGTGTCGTTGCCGTATAGAAGGGGTCAAAAGCCTCCTTAATGCTATCCTTGCTGTTGTAAAAATCAAGCACGAACAAGTCTTCGCTCAATTTACCAAGTTCAGGGGCAGCGCGGTTCAAGCGGGACAACGCCTGCACCGCAAGGACTCCGTCCAAAGGCTTATCGACATACATGGCACAAAGCTTCGGTTGGTCGAAACCGGTCAAATACTTATTCGCCACGACCAATATGCGGTAATCATCGTTCTCAAATTTTTCGGAAGTCTGGGAATCTGGGAAACCGTTCATTTCGGCTTCCGTAAAATCCTTTCCATCTATAGTTTTCGTTCCCGAAAAGGCTATCAGAATTTTAAACGGAAGATTCAAGTCTTCAATTAAGGCTTTAAGAGCATTGTAGTATTGAATAGCACATTCAATATCCTTTGTGACAACCATCGCCTTCGCCTGGCCTTTTAATTTACGGCTACGGAATATCTTGGCATCAAAATGAGTCAACATCACATCGGCTTTCGCATCAATTGTTTTGCGGTCGCGTTCAACGGCCTGCCGTAATTTCTTCTGCGCCTTGTCCTTGTTATATTCGGGATTCTTGTCCGTAGCCTTGATCAGTTCATAATAGCTCTTATACGTTGTATAATTCGTCAGGACATCGAGAATAAAGCCTTCCTCAATAGCCTGCTTCATGCTATACAAATGGAACGGATGGAATTTACCTTCAGAATCTTTAGTCCCAAATCTTTCTAGGGTTTCTTTCTTGGGAGTCGCCGTAAATGCAAAGTAAGAGCAGTTGGTACTCATCTTACGATCACTCATCAACTTTTCCAACAAGGCATCTGTGTCACCGCCATCCATATCTGCATCTTTCTGCACGGTGGCGTTCATCTTATCCGCGGCAATGCCGGACTGCGAACTATGAGCCTCATCTATGATAATGGCGAAATTTCGGTCGCTCACATCGCTTATCGCATTGCAAATAAACGGGAATTTTTGAATGGTCGTAATGATTATGCGTTTGCCAGCTTCAATGGCATCCTTCAAATCTGACGAAGAATCCGCATGAGCAAAAATACTGGCACTTTGGCCAAAAGCCTTGATATTGTCCGTAATCTGCTTGTCTAGTAAACGGCGATCAGTCACCACAATCACAGAACTATAAAGCGATTCCGTCACGCTCTTTGCCCGAACCGCATCCATTGTCGCAGGGCACGTCTTAATCAGCTTATATGCAAGCCAAGTCAAAGAATTGGACTTGCCCGAGCCCGCAGAATGTTCTATCAGATAAGTTTTGCCAACGCCGATTCGCGAGACATCTTCAACTAGTTTCTGAACAACATCTAATTGATGGTATCGAGGGAAGATTAGCTTTTTCGCATACCGCATAGTATGCGGAACTTTCTTCTGGGTTTTTGCTTCACCATAATCAAACAAGACATAGTTCATGATGATGTCGGCAACGACATCCTTCTGCAAAATCTTTTCCCATAGATACGAGGTCTTGTAGCCACCTTCCGTGTTGACCGGATTTCCGGCGCCTAGACCACCAGGCAAGCCTTTATTGAAAGGCATAAAGAAGGTTCTGTTTGAGTCCAAATGGGTGGTAAAGAAAACCTCATCCTTGTCTAACGTAAAATGAGCCAGGCAACGCCCAAAATTGAGCAATGTTTCCTTTGGGTCACGATCTTCCTTATATTGTTTTTGACCATCGTATCTCGCAGTCTGATGCGTCCACGGGTCTTTAAGTTCAAACGTGAACAACGGAACACCGTTCACATACAAAACCATGTCAATTTCTAGCCCCGGCTTGGAAACAGAAAATGTCTGTTGCCTTGTAACCGAGAACTGGTTCTGCGCATATTTTTCCCACGAAAGAGCGCTATCCGACGGAGACGGTTTGGGATAGAATAACGTGACATGGATGTTATCCACATCGACACCTTTTCTCAAGGCATCAATCACGCCAAAGTTCTTGATAAACTTGGAAACCCGCTTCGGGATTTCTGTTCTAGGGTCGCCACCTTTATACTCTGCAATAACATCACCCTGAGTTGCTTCAAGAAAAGACCAAAGACGTCGCATGTCAAAGGCAAGGACCTTATCGAAATCAGAAGGCCTTCCCCAATAATACTGTTCAGCAGCAGGAGTCTGCGCATCTATATCGGTAAGGTTTGCAGCTTCGCGTTCTTCGCGGGTGCTACCCACGAGGGCTCTTTCGATAAGGGCTTCAAACGCCTGTTCGTCGGTCTTGCTCGTTTCCATAATTCTAATCTCGTTTAGCGTTTCGTCAACTCTTGATAGACCGCAATCCCTTTCGCCGTCAATAGGTATTTTTGGCGTGGATGCTTGGGCGAATTGGGGTAAAGCATCCTTACAAATCCATCCTTAATCGCTGGAGAAAGGTAGAGATTTTGAAAATTTACTCGGTCTTTTAATTCCAAAGCAACCATCATTTCCTTAACCGAAAGCGTCTGTTCGCCGACGGCCTCGACAAGTCTTGCGATATTTGGATCATCTGTGTGCAGCTTGTCGGGGACTTGTCGGGTACTTGCTGGATGCTTGATGGGTACTTGATGGGTACTTGATGGGTTCGCTAAATTCGGTTGAACCCGCCATTCCTTTGATGGCTGGATATGCAGATAACGGTTTCGCAAATCCCACTGGTCGCCAAGCAGCAAGTTTCGGAAGAATCGTTCAAGATAAACGGGGCTGTAATCAACACCTTCTACGGCATTTCGGTAATTAGCACGAACTAATGCATTACGGAAATACCAGGAATGTTCGGCAAACATATCGTTATTGACTTTAAAGCCGAGAGAACGCAAGTACAAAATGGTAAAGACAGCTGTTGTTCGGGTATTGCCCTCGCAGAATGCGTGGATCTGCCATATTCCCGACACAAACTTTGTCACATGAGCAATGAGTTTTTCTGGCGAAATGCCCTTATAACTAAATTCCTTTTCTTGCTCAATGTCGAAATCCAAAGCTCGGTTCAAGTCTTCCCAATTCAGATAGCGAACCGTATCGCCCTTTAGCACCCACTCTTTTTTTGTGATGTTATAGGTGCGAATTTTTCCTGCATGCTTAAAGACCTTTTCAAAAATTCTCCGGTGCAACGAAATCAAGCCCTGCGCGCTGAAATCCAAAGTATCGGCAGAAAGGATTTTGGCGATGTTCGCAGAGACCTTGTCCGCCTCCTGCTTTTCGTCGTCATCCGGTTCACGCCACGACTTTGACTGATAATACGACTGAATAAGCTTGCGGGCTTCGTCAATATCGATTTTACCTTCAATATGCTTGCAGGCAGTCTCTTTCAAATAATCAGACGTCTTGAGACCGTCAACAGCCTGCAGGCCGATGGCGGTTCGCCAGATGGAAGCCTTCTCTTTTTTGTCCGGCTCACCTTGCTTGATGTATTCGTCAAAGTCCGTGTAAATGTCTTTTTTCATCCTATTACCAATATAGATTAAATATAAAAGGACAACAAAACATTATGCATTCTTTATTAACTCATATATTCTATCGTAAGCCTTTTTATAGGCATTATCACCCCAATCAAACTCAATATCGACGACATTTACATCCAAAGCCTTCAAAAGTTCCTTTTTCCCTGGATCAAAGGAGTCGTCTTGAATGGCATAATAGTATATCTCATTTTGACATTCTGTAGAATTATGCCTTCTTTTTCTCTTCCTTGTTGTTAGGACATTCCACAAATCAATTTCTTCATTAGCCATAGCCAAACCAAGAATATGAACTTCTGTATTAAACAACAAATCAATCCAACTTTTTTGACTATCGGCCGTTTGTTTATTTAAATAATCATCTATTCGCACAACATTCTGACAATAATCCGACAAGCCTAAAATTACATTGTCTGGATTTCCAACATCTCCATGAATATTCCAAAAGGTTTTGCAACCATCCTCTTTTTCTATACTTATACGCCTATAGCGTAGATCACCTTCAGAGGATTCTTTTAGTTTCACTGAAAATTTTTGTGGCAAAAACAATTCATAATTGGTAGTAACATAATTATCGGCATTTAGTTCAACCAATTTATCATAAAAATATGAGGGCTCTTGTCCTTTTAACTTTTCACACAATGAAGCCTTTAAATTCAATTCCGTATTTTCAACAAAACCTATAGCATTACCTTCATCATCCACCAAAATGGAGTTTTCTTCGTCCACTAAAACTCCTTCAGTATTTTCTTCTTGCGGAAGAATAATGTACTCATATTTCAGAGTATTGCTTTGAATAGGCGGTAATAAAGATTTCTTGGATATATCTTGCAATAATTTATTCCATGACGGACCGCCACCAAGAAGGTTTACTCCATTGCCATATAAAATTGTCTTTTCCATTATATTATCCACCCTCTCCCATTAGCCAATCTTCCGTTTCAAATCCTTCTGCTATTTTGCTTATCGGCGAGTTATTGCAACAAAGATTAATTTCCTCAGTTGAGAGTCCAAGCATATCCAAAATACAGCAAGTCAAGAGAATTTTACTTTTTTCGGTCAACCAATATAGGTCTTCGCCAGCTACAGCCTGACTTGGTTCGTCATCTGGGAAAAGGTGCGAATATTTATGACGAGAATCTTTTAAAACGACAGGATCAATACGGCATTTTTTAATAACATCAATATTTTTAAATTGATCCAAAAGTTTCTCAATTTGTTTTTCGTATCGTTTGATACGTTCATTAATATTCTTACCAACAAATCTTTTGAAATAGCCATCTAACGCTTGTGCAACAATTAAAAAATCAGGCGCTCCGAAATATCTATTCTTTTTCAATGAAGTAATGAGATAACCACTGATAGGGGATAAGCTCTCAAAATTTTTATGCCATGTTTGAAGCATCGATGGAATTTTATCATATAGCTCATCAAATCCTATTAATTTTGTTTTTTTCGGATTCACAGACGCATCTTGTTCAAACAAAAACGCTAGTATTCTCTTTGTTTTCTTTTCAACGAAATAAACTGCTGAAGGTTCTTGTTCGCAATACAAAGCAACAGACAAAAATTGAGAGAACTCTCTTATATATTTCAAGCTTTCATCTATTGAAAGGCCTTTTAAAGATTCTATCACCAATTCTGTTTTTCTTGAAATGGTTAAGTCATATTGCGACTCTTGTTTTTCAACTCTATTTCGTAGCAACCACTTAACGCTATCATCCATTGGAACATCTACAAGGATATGATTATGTGGAGCATTGCAATAAAAAGCCCAATCCCTCAAATAAGGATATTGCACATAGCAAGAATCAAAACATATTTCCGTTAGATTCGAAACATGGCCGCCTATTAAAATAAAATCTACGGAAAATAGCGTGTTGGTAAAATCCCACTGATTCTGCTCTTTTATTTTTACGCAAAATAAGGTGTAAATTGTACCATTTGCATCTTGGCCCCACATAACTTCATTTTCATGATAAATAGTTGATGGTAAATCGCTCGGAATATGGTATAGTTCTAGAATTGATTCGCTATTCCCATTATAGGTCAATGTTCCCGTAAATTTTTTCCCTGGTCCCATATAAGTCGTATAAGATTCATTCTTTTGAACGACTTTTGCTGGCACCCACCATTCTCCATGAAATACCCGAGGAGCACTCATCATACCACCTTCACCTTTCCGGTGACGACATCATTGATGATGATTTGTTTTCGTTCTTGAAGAAGGGCGATTTGCTTGTTTGCACTTTCAATGGCCAAATTAATTGGGCTTATATTATTTTTCACATACTTAACAATCTCAAGTTGTTCCGTTCTTGATGGAACAGGTATAGTTACTGATCCAACTTTTTCTTTGGTAAAATGAGGGATTGTAGCCTTGTTGCAAACATATTCAACATATCCTTTTTCATTTATTGACTGCAAAAAGAAACATACATATTCATTGATAATTTTTTCATTGCAACGAACAATCATTATAGAATTTTGGATACATATTCCTGTTTTTTCATAATTATATATAGCGCAGCCACCAGCCCCTGCACCACCTTCAACAATAAGCATATCTCCTTTTTTAACTTCATACATTTCTTTCTCAGATTTAGAAAAATTCATCTTTTTTAAATCTGAAATATCAATGTTTCCGTAATGAACATCTTTCGCACAAATATATTCTGTTTCATTATTCTGTAGATTCGACAACATTTTCCCTAGAATTATTTTTGCATATTTTTTTAATTGAATAGTTTCCCAATGTTCGGGAATTTGGCCGATCCAATCGATGCCGCTGTTTTTCATTTTGGCTTTGGGGTCAAGGCCTTTGGTGACGGCATCGTTAATGATGATTTGTTTGCGTTCGTTCAGCAAGTCAATCATTTTCTGCTGCTGGGCAATCGCTTCATCAATCTTTGATGTAACGGAATCTAGATAAGAAACTATTGCATCTTGTTCTTTACGAGGAGGAAGAAGTGAAAGGACCTGACCAAAATCATCAGTGTACATTCTCCAACGAGACGGAATTACTCCCGAAGAACGCCTTGCAAATTCAGCCAAATAAAGGGGCGTTTTGTACAAAAAGTGCAAAAATCTCGGATTTGAAGAATCACATAATTTGTATATGCAATATGCGGGACTTACAATACCTTCATATTTTGATACACCTAAGCCCCCCATCCACGCAAGCATAATGTTTATAACAAGATCATTTTTATTAACAATCTTATATCCTTTTAAAGATTCACTTCGTGAATCTGATTTAGTAGGAGTAACGCCATCATATTGTGACACCGAAAGTAATTTTTCACGTCCACTATCAGAAACGGCAAAAGATTCTTTCCATAAATATTTTGATTTAACAACTTCCCAATGACTTGGAATCTCCCCAAGCCATTTGACGCCACTATCCTTATACTTACTGTATTTCTGCATAGCCACTACACCTACTTAAAAAGAGACCTGATGAATCCTTGACTCTGCTTGTCCAATTCAAGGATGTCCTTTTCGTTCTCTTTGAGGGAACGCAATGGCGTCGGTTTATAGAAATACTTGTTGAAAGAGATTTCGCAGCCAATCTTTGTCGGGGGCAGGTTAATCCATGCATCATCCACATAGGGGCGAACTTCTCGCATAAAATAACCGTATATGTCGTCCTTCACAGGAATTTTCTCGGTATCGCGCAATTCGCTGTCCGTTTCGTATTCCACAAAGCCCTTTTTGCCGACCGGCATATAGCCATAATCGGCAAGTTTTGAATCTTCGACTCCATACAAGTCCTTAAGGGCTTCGATATCTTTACTATTCGCCTTGTGTTCCTTCTTGATGACCGGGGCCGCCTTCGGGTCGCTTTCGGACATCGTGCGGGCAATCGCGTTAAGCACGTTAGCCTTCACGTCAAGTTTCAATTCCTTGGCTGCATCAGCAACCGCATCAAAGAACTTGTTGAAATCCGTATAGACGTCCGTGCCTATTTCCTTCATCAACTTTTTGGCGGCATCCATCATCGCCTTGCGTTCTTCCCACTTTTTCGAAGACACAAGGTTTGCGATTTTCTTGTCCGTCATCTTGATTTCGTTTTCGGCAAGGTATTCCTTGATGGCCGGGATTTCCGATTCCAAACCTTCAAAAACCCGTTTGCCGTAGGTCTGGTACAGCCATTTCGACATTTCCAATTCGCCTTTATCGTAAAGCATTTCGTCTATCTTGATTTGGCTGAATTGGCTACGAAGTCTCAGGGGGCGTTCTATTGTCACGTTGTAATAACGGAAATCGTCGCCATCGAAAATCTTTGAGACAACCTTGGAATCGTCGGAATCCGTTTCTTCAAAGTTCTTATACACTTTCAGAATAAGGTCACGATATTTGGGTGTAATCGTGCAATTTCGTGAACCGAGATTCTTGCGGAGTTTTTCAAATGCTTGCGATGCATCGATAAGCTGAATTTTTCCCTTGCGCTTATTCGACTTTTTATTCGTCAAAATCCACACATAGGTAGAAATACCCGTATTATAGAAAATGTTGTTCGGCAACTGAATTATGCAATCAACCAAATCGTTCTCTATGAGGTAGCGTCGAATGTTACTTTCGCCACTGCCCGCATCGCCCGTAAAGAGCGCAGAGCCGTTATGAATTGAGGCAATGCGACTTCCCTGCGGCTGGAATTCGAGAGGCTTCATCTTGTCAATTTCTTCCAAGATAAAGAGCAACTGACCATCCGATGTTCTGGGGGTGCAATCCAACTTCTCTTGCACCCCGGTAAAGTTCGAAAGCGACAGTTCAAATCTATGGTCAAGCAATTCCTTTTCGTGATAAATCTTCTTCTTGTCTTCTTTCCAGGATTTTCCGTAGGGCGGATTGGCAAGCATGTAGCCAAAGGATTTGCCCGCAAAGTTGTCTTCGGTAATCGTGTTGCCGTGGCAAATGCCGCTCGGGTCCACGCCTTTGATAATCAAGTCCGACTTGCAAATCGCATAGGTTTCCGCACTGGTCTCGGTTCCTGCAAACTGGATTGCAGCGTCCTTTACGCCGATGCTATGGAGATATTCTCGGCATTCCGTCAGCATGCCGCCCGAACCGCAAGCAGGGTCAAAAAGGCTGATGATTTTGGGCAGGTTGGATTTTACCGGTTCAAAAACAAGGTGTGCCAGGAGCGAAATTGCATCACGGGGAGTAAAGTGTTCCCCCGCTTCTTCGTTATTCTCTTCGTTGAACTTGCGGAGAAGTTCTTCGAAAACTGTACCCATGCCGACATTGGTCAATGCAGGCAAAGTAAGGCCGTCGGGATCCGTTGTTTCCTTGTCAGTCAAGTTGATTCGGGCATCGGTTATGCGCTCAATGATGGAGAGCAATCTGTCGTTGTCGGCCAGTTTCCGCGCCTTGCTGTAATATTCAAAATTCTTGAGCACATCGCGAACGTTGTCGCTGTAGCCGTTCAAGTATTCGACAAAGTTATCGTAAAGGATATCGTTGTTATCGCTAGCCTGGGACTTAAGGCGATTTAGCGTCCACTTGCTAGTGTTAAAGTAAGAAAGACCGGTAATGTCTTTCAGCACGCCTTCATCCAGGTTTTCAAGGCCAGTGTCCTTGATTTCTTGCTCGACTTCGTCCTTGGTCGGTTCCAGAAGAGCATCCAAACGACGGAGAATGACCATCGGTAAAATCACATCACGATACTGTCCACGCAAAAAGATATCACGAAGCACGTCATCGGCAATATTCCAGATTAAAGACACCATCTGGCTATGAGAATTGTCCATAAAAAATCCTTTGTTTTTCTATTGAAATATAGACTTACTTTCCATACATATCAAAAATTTTTGTTCCTTTGTATTCCCAGTGTATGGAACCCTGATAGGAACCCGACGGAGTAAGCTCTCCTCTACGTTCTTTTATTTCACGAGTCAGCGGAGAAAGCCTCCAAAGTTTGCCTTCGAAAGAGACTTCTTTGTCATTCACAACCTTTGCGACAATAGATTTATCATCTATATAATTAATTGTTTCGCCAATAATACCCAAGGTTTCGAAAGACTG
The DNA here is from genome assembly GCF_002210325.1 of Fibrobacter sp. UWB1. Taxonomy (NCBI): domain Bacteria; kingdom Pseudomonadati; phylum Fibrobacterota; class Fibrobacteria; order Fibrobacterales; family Fibrobacteraceae; genus Fibrobacter; species Fibrobacter sp. UWB1. Next base: position 7,118 of record NZ_MWQL01000018.1, on the reverse strand, counting down.
CGTATGAGATTTCACTCGTCTTGTTTGGACATTCAGAGAATTGAACATATTGTTTGGAATCGGCAAAACTTCTTTTATCAAGAAATCAACAATCCAAGCCGTCCTGCGTTCAATAGTTTCCTTGTTCCATACGTCCTTATCCGTAATTTCTCTTTGCGAAATCTGCAAAGCCGAATTGTTGATATAAATTTCCTTCTTCTTTGAGAATTCTTCGTTGCCAAGTTCCTGATTGTAGTATATAAGAGTCAAGTTGCCGATAGAATGCAGATATTCGTTATGTACAGACTCGTAATCATCGCCCAGCATCTTTTTCCATTCTTCATTCAATGTCTGAGGCATAATGTGTTCAACTTGTAGATTCTTGTCGGACAAATCAGGAAACACCTTGGTAATTTTTTCTTCCATCAAGGCGAACAGGAATTTGAGTTGCTTGAATCCGTAAAAGTCACGATTAATATTTTTCTTCAGCTCGGCATCATTAGGCATTCTCATTGCAACATCTAAGCCAGCAATAAATCTGTAAAAGGCTGTTTTTTTATCTGCGCTACTGATAATTTGTGGAATCTGACTATTCCATAAAGGCATAGCCTTGTTTTCCGCAGAGCCTAATTTTATCAAGCGGTGCCGCAGAACATATATTTCAAGGGCATCTAAAATGTCTATTGTATCGGCATTATTGAGTTCACCAGTACTCCATTTTTTTAGAATTCCAAGGATGAAGGAATACGATGTAGAGGCCCCGATTGTTCGGATATCCTTTAGTTTTCGATCTATTTTAGGGTCAGACGTTGTTTGTCCAAGAGTTATGCAAGCGTAAAGAGACGAATACTCCATAAGGCTTTTCAACAACTCTTCTGAGTTTCTGCCCACAAATAGTTCCTTGAACTTAGCATAAAGTTCCTTATAATTGGCTTCTACAGCCTTGGGATAGGGTTTCGCAAACTCGCATTGCATATAATCCCGAATAAAAGCCGACACCAAATCAGGCAAGGCCTTTTCAATATGCAACCAATAATTATGGTACAATTTGTCCTGCTTATTTGCACTCAGTCCCAAAAGCAGATAATTACGAATCAAGTCCGCTAAAGAAAGCGGTTTTCCCAGGGAATTCATTGATTCAAAAATTTCCTGCGGATTTTCCCATTTGTTCTTGTCTGGTTCTAGTTGAATCGTAACGATGCTGAATTTAGCGAGACCTTTTTCTATCAGGTCTTTTAATTCTAAATCCTTTCTATCAATAATTTTGCGTAGTTCATCGCAGAAAAATTTGTAGTTGTGGTAAACAGCCGCAGTTTTATCTTCATTGGTAAGAGGCGTTCCAAGAACAATCTTTTTGTAGGATTCCCAGTCCGTCTCGACTTGTTTCAGTTTGATTTTATATTCACCTTCTCCTACAGCATTGTTGTTCTTTAAATACTTCTGATCAACAAAAGCCTTGAGAGATTCGTCAGCAATGATATCGCGTAATGCAATGAGAAAGAGCATCGTTGTAGTAATACGCTGCTGACCATCAATCAAAATCAGTTTGTCAGGTTGACCAAAAACATGCTCAGATTGAAAATACGTAACCGTTCCAAAGAAATGTTCTGTTATTTGGCCACCCAAATTTGACTTGGCTGTTTTTATGATATCTTCCAAAAAAACAAAGCACTGCTCATTATCCCATTCGTAGTTCCGTTGGTAAGGAGGAATGTAGAACGTGACATCGTTATTGGAAAGCATTCCAAGAAGGTCTTGTTTAGTTGGAGTCATAAAATAGGTTCCTTTTTCAAGCGAAATATACCCTTTTTTGAAGATAAAAGACGGCAATCTCAAGGTTTTCGAGGCAAATCTCGTTTATTTTTGCAGTCGGGGCGTTGCGGGGTGTCCCCGCTAGAAGGGGTAGCGGCCCTTCGGCAAGCTCAGGGACCTTGGGACCCGTGGTTGGCGGAGGAAAGCGAGGGGGAAACCTCCCCCTTCAAAAAAATCGCGCGGGCCTATTGACAAACTGGATTTTTGAATTTATATTTAGTGCACAAGTGTATAGTCTTTGGCATTTTTTACGCTTGTATGCCAGAGGAGTTGACGATGAAGAAAGATGTTGCGGCCAGTGCGGCCGGGGCCGAGATTTATTTAGCAATCCCCCACATTGCCCTATTGACAATTTGTAGTCGATTGGCTACATTATAGGAGGGCGAATGCTTCAAATTAAGAAAACGGAATATTTTTCCATGTGGCACGCCAATCTCAAGGATGCGCGCGCCCGTGCGAAAATAAACCTCAGAATTGAACAGGTTAAACTAGGTAACTTTGGAGATTTCAAATTTGTTGTCGACGGAATATACGAGATGCGCATTCACTATGGGCCTGGATACCGCATCTACTACACGAAAAAAGACGACATTGTTGTGCTGCTGCTAGCGGGCGGCGACAAATCGACGCAACAAAAGGATATCGACAAGGCAAAGGAGTTGAACAATGAAAAAAAGTGATGCAGAAGTTTCTGATCTGGATGTTGCCGATCTTCTTAAAACAGAAGAAGACGTAAAACTCTTTTTGGAAGAAGCACTTGCCGAAAACGACCCCGTCCTCTGGCAACATGCTATTGGAGATGCAGCCCGGTCAGTCGGAATGAAAAAAATCGCCGAGTCTGCGGGCCTGAATCGCGAAAGCTTGTACAAGGCGCTAAGGGAAGACGCGCATCCGAGATTCGACACCATCATGCGTGTGCTGAACGCCATGGGTTTAAAACTCTGCATAACCCCCTGTGCAGTCGCCGAGAAAAAGGCCGTGTACAAAGTTTAACTCCCAGCACCAGAAAAGGTGGTATTATGGATCGCGGATATACACCATCCGCGGGGTAAAGGTCATGCTCGATGCCGATTTGGTGGAAATCTACGTTTACGCATCCGGTTGTTGGCCGTCGTGCGCTTTCCATGCGCATTCCGTCACCTGCATATCCGTAAATCGAGCCGTGAAGCTGGAATTTTCCGGGCTGCATGCATATATGCCAAACCGAATTTTTCCGGCTCCTTCGAGCATGTGGCAAATCCGCATTTGAGAAAACTGCACCCCGTCTCGAGAACATTCTATGCAGTAGTCATCTTCGCGCCTGCTGAGCCTATACCACATGGATTTTACGTCTGCAGGAATCGCAGTCGTCGCCCAGTCTGAATACCCGCGGTTTGTCACGACAGAACCCAGGTGCTGAAATTTTTCATTCTCATATTCGACCGACGCCTTGAGCCAATTTTCCGAATCCAGATACAGCGCCACCCCGCACTGGTCGAAGCGACGATGACTTTCGGAAAAATCGGTTTTGACGACAAAGGAAAAGAACTTTTCTTCTGTTTCCATCTGCAGAACCGGAGCGTTATCGTTTCTGAAATGATAGTAGGTCCTTTGCCAAAGGTCCGTATGCGGGGCGGTCACAATTTCGACGCATTCCTGATTGATGCTGTAGTTCCGGGGTTCCCTGACCCATTTCATTTTAGAAATATCAAACATTTCTGTAGCCTTTGAATTGACGCGCTTTGTTGCTATAATCTATAAAAACAGCTAGAGATTGCCAAGCCATCTCGCCCAGCGCCAAGACATTCTATATTTATCAAAAAATGGATCCCCTCCCTGACGGTCGAGGATGACTACAAACAAACCTGCAACGAGTTTATTATGGAAGAGACTTTCAAGACCAGAGGCGTTTGCGCGACAACAATCCAGTTCACGCGCGACGGAGACAAAATCAGAAATATCCGCTTTACGGGCGGATGCAACGGCAATCTGAAGGCAATCGCGAAGCTCTGCGAAGGCATGAGCGCCGAAGACATCGCAGCAAAACTCCTGGGCAACACTTGCGGCGGGAAGCCGACTTCGTGCGCCGACCAGCTCGCCCGCGCCGTCCTCGGGAAAGATGCGTAATATCTTAATTATACGGGCAGTCCGTTTACTTTATTTGACAACAATCTGTCTTGTTTCGGCAAAACCCTGGCCATAAATTCTAAGGAGGAGTGTTCCGCGCGGCAGGTGGCCGAGGTTGATTGTAGTCAAAGCGCCTACATCGAGGGTTTCGAGCAGGTGGCCCATCATGTCGAATATCTGCAACTTCGCACTGGGCACACGTGCAAGAGTGACGCTCAATTCGTTGTTCGCGAAGATTACGTCACATATGTTTCGAACAACAGAAATTGCGGTCGTGTGTTCGCTTGAAGAACTTTCGGCAGCTTCACTACTACTAGACTCCGCGGCGCTGCTGCTTGATGCTACAGAAGACGAACTTGGGGAAACTTCGCTGCTGCTAGAGACAGAGCTAGAAGAATAGTCGGGATTTGCCGAAATGTTGACGGAGGCTTTAGCTTCGGCGTTATTGTCGTTGCCTTGTGCGGTTACGGTTATGGTCAGCACATGGTCACCAACATCTTGAGGAACGGTTCCCGTGATAATGACGAGATCCTTTTCTTTATCCTGATTGACTTCGAAGCCTTCGAGAATCCCATCAACGGTCGCGTTCTGCATGTGGGCATACCTGAACACGATCGGTTTAATCGCGTTGCCTGCAACGACATCTTGCGTTTCGTTTTCGATAGCGACTAATGTCGTTGTGAACTTTTTGTGTTTGACAGAAATTGTGCCGTTAAAGACGATGGAATCTTTTTCCGTAATGTAGGCTGCTAGTCTATAATTAAAATCGCCATCGGGATGGTCCTGGCCCGTGGCACCCGAAATTGTAATTATAGCAGATTCGTCGTCTATTTTTGCCGAAATTCCCTCAGGCACGCCAGAAAGACTTGCTTTAAACAATTCTGTATAACCGAATACAATGGGCTCAATCTCATCGCTTGCGGTAACTGTTTGGTCAAGGCTTCCGCTGACATGCTCCACTTGTTCATTTAACGGAGTGACGTTTATACCGGTTGTGATTTGCAGGTATTCATGGGCATAATTCCCAGCTGCGGTAAATGACATTTCGTATTCGTCCCCGGGGGTGTTAGCCGGAATGCGACCGGATATGGTGCACTCGGCTTTACTGCTTGGCAGTGTGCCGCAATCCAGTTTCAGTCCCAGCGTCTTGACCGTTGTATTTACCGGGTAATTGATATAAAAATCATAAGCTCGATTGAGTTCCGTAATTTCGTAAACGACAGGTTCGATGAAGTCTCCCGCTTTTACTGTTTGCACCGACTTTCCGCTGATGAGCCTATGGCTTATGTGAGTATTGAATTGGGCTATGGCGGTTTGCGTCATAGCCAATAGGGCAATTATGGAAACAATAATCTTATGCATAATCAGGCTTACTTCTCCCCTTTTTGCACACAATATAGTTATTTTGCACGGAACAGAAACTTAATTACCCGACCAAATAATACCCACCATTCTTCCGGGCTCCCCTAAATTCAATCTTACCCGATTCGGTCAAAGCTTGTAAATGGCGCTGCGTTGTTCGCAGGGACAGGTTGAGCATCGAGGCCAGTGCAGGCGTGTTAATCCCTGGGTTCGCGCGGATTTCGGATAGGATTCGTTCGGAGAGGTTTTCACCTGTTTCGCGGTGGCGTACGGCACCTTTTTTCGGTTTCAGATTATTCCGCAGCAGTCGCAACAGGTCCGTCTGCGTCGCAACTACGCAATCGGCGATAAAGCCCACAAAAACCTTGTCATCGATGTGCGCCGCCTCCAGGGCCGACACGTATTCCATGCGCCTAATGGCAGGAATCAGCGCAATGGTGTACTCGCCGCGAAGCAGCGCAAGGTTCATCAGCAATCGCGCCACGCGTCCGTTACCATCGACAAAGGGATGAATGAACACGAATTTTTTGTGAACTTGCGCGGCGAACTCCACGGGATTCATCCTGGATTCGTTCTTGTTGAACCACGCGACGAACTTCTTCATCTCGGCTCGAATTTTCAAGTGCGGCGTAACGGGGTAACGGCTCCCGCTAATTACGACGGGCACCTTGCGATAAATACCGGCCTTGTCTGCATCTATCTGCTGGTAAAACAGCCGATGCAACATCAGTATGTCCGATTCTTCGAGAGTCTTGTTTTTGGCGAGTTTGTGAATATGATCGTACGCCTTGGCATGTCCAACGGCTTCGTACACGTCACGCAGAGGTTTCCCGTTGATGGTGAGCCCATCCTCGATGACGACCTTGGTCTCGGTTTCGGTGAGGCTGTTGCCTTCGAGGGCGTTACTCGTGTAAGTGAGTCCCACGCGGTAGAATTCCCGCAGGGACTTGAGCGTATCCTTGGGAATCGGGCGGAACGACAGAAGTTCCTTATTGTTATCGGCAGCAATTTTCAAATACGGTGAAATCATCGAAAAATCTCGATTTATACACCTAATATATAATTTTATACCGCCATAATCAACAGTTTAAACCGCCATACAGCAATTTATACCGCCATTTTTAGCAAAATTTGCAGATTTACACCGCCAAAATGAATTTTTAGAGACTCTTCCGTTTCTTGAATACGACGATTTCGGCATCGGCGCCATTCTTGCCGTATTCGCTCACGAGAATGTAGCGTTCGTCGCAGGCGATTCCAAAGCAGCGGCCTTCGGCGTTTTGCTTTTCGACCTGGTTGCCCCAGTAGCTTGCGTTATCGTCCAATAGCTTGACGCTGTTGCCGTTAATCTTGTATTCCAGATTGATGAACGAGCCCTGCAGCACAAAGAGGTTGTCGATTTTCGGCATGTCCTTGATACCGAGAGCATTGACTTCTTCAATGAACTTTTGCTTCATGGGCGATGTGGCATGCGGCAGTTGATCTGCCGGGAGGCGCCAGCGCTTGAGTGTCGGGAAGTACTTGCGCAGTTCTACCTTGTACTCTTCGCGGGTAAGGCTCTTGCCTGTATTCTTGTTGAATTCATCGACGAACTGCGAGCAGAATTCGACCATCTGTTCCATGTTGAAGTCGCCGGTGAAAGCGCCGTCTTTGTAGCAGTAGATGCAGTATTCTTCGTTCTTGCTGCCGTCGGCGTTGGTGCCGAGGATTTCTGGCGTTAGCGGCATTCCGCAGCTTTGACAGAATTTCATTTCCATAAGTTCTCCTTTATTCGCTTACTTGCACAAATGTATACTATTTGAGAGGCAATGTAGCACTTTATTGTTGTGGATAAGTCGCCCGATAAGGAATGGCGAACT
>NZ_MWQL01000017.1:0-78229 GCF_002210325.1 Fibrobacter sp. UWB1 | reverse complement strand
ACATCCTATTTTTTTACCCCCTTAGAGGAATTTGCGAAAGAAAATATACGTTACCGTTAATAACTATCGTCTTGCTATAATTCATGAGAATTTCTCCTAGTTAATGGTTGTATTTTAGGCGATGATGACGCCTGAGTGCGTTCCAAAAATCATTAAATCGAATCCGGATAGCACCGGTAGAAAGTTCGCGATTTTTTTAGAGCACAAAAAAATGGCGAATTTTGTAAAAATTCGCCATTTTTCCTCAAAATTATAAAATACAGGAATTATTTAATTGTCAGCAAGTAATCTACTACAGGTTTGACAGTTTGGGAAGATTGCAACACAGCGTACTTCAGATATGGATCGACATCAAATTTTCCTTTACTCTTCACGCACTCCACCATCATCTTTACCCCTTCTAGCCACCCATTGGCTATTGCATGGTACAAGGCATTAAATTCCTTAGGACAATTTATGGTAGTTCCATCAATCATCACTAAGGGATTTGCGTGACAATCCAAAAGAAGCCTCAAAATAGCCAATAATTTATTTTCAGGCAATTTTTCCTGGATATAACGATGTTCCCAATATTGTTGTAAATTCCGTTTAATAGTCTTAGCAGGACTGGCTAAATCCTCTTGGACAAGGGCAAAATTTTCGCTATAATTATTAGTATTATACGGAGACGCAGCGTTCCAACTTTTTGCAATCAATCGCGGATCACATCCAGACAATTGTGTAAAATCAACTATTGGACAATTTATTAGTACTTTCTTCAAAGTGGCAGTTTGTTGGATATAATGATATAATCGCGAAACCCAAAAAACGGGTGTTCTTGGTTGAACTTCAGCAATTACATTTACCCATTCGTCAATGTTCTTTTCCCCACAATATTTTTTGTACAAATCAATTACTGAAGATATGATATTTATATCCCCAGTACATACAGCTACGTTCAAAATGGTTCGACGATATAAAGTTGGCCGATGGAATGTTGAAAGAGGCAAGTTCCCTTTTGGCTCTTGATAGTGCGGCAACAACGCTTTAAAAATTTTATAAGCATCTTTATGTTGTTCTTCTACACTTTCAACAAAAATTTTGTATCCGTTTTCTAGATCTTCGTCAAGATTATCGCCCTTTAATACATTGAAATAAGCTTCTTTTCTTGCATACACGTAATCGTTTAACCTTTTATTATCGACTAACAAATTTGATTCGGGCGGGCACATCGTAGTCCGACCAAAATTAAGATGAGCCGTCAAATCAAGATTGATTAGATTCCAGTACAAAGCGGATTCGTTACTTGGCGTAGAAGCATCAATTTTAGCCCCTTTTTTCAATAAATTACACACAATGTCAGGTTCATTAAGTTGCGTATAAAAAATCAACTGGGGACAATTAACCACATCGCCGAATGTCACCTTTTTTTTATTTACTTTTTTATAATCCGGGGCCGGGAAAGGATAGGTTTCTTCTTTTTGTTTCTCATAGAAGTACTGTAAATCTCTCCATTCCTTGAATTTCCGATAATACTTTTGAACAGCTATTTCTTCGTTTTCTTTTTTATCTAATTCAAGAATATTACCATCAATATCAAAAATACCACCTATGTTATACAACCGTTTAAATAGGCCCTTTAAAGACTTCTTCTCATTTTTATCCTTTTCAATTTCTACGTAATTAAATGCAACTAGACTTAAAATCAAGGAATACCAACCCCATTTTTCATGCATTCCGAGAAATAAAAATAATGGAGTAATAGCTCTACTCACCACTAAAGCATCTTTATATCGACGTTGATAAATAAAATGTTTAATTTCTATTTGTGCAATAAATGGATATTCATCAAATGAATACTTTTCTTTGGCCTTTTCAATCCGTTCTGTATTATCCGCAAGCGAATACGGCATTTTGGGACCGATAACCAAATTGTCTATATCTTCCAACTCGTCATCATTTTTTTCTCTTTGGTCTAGATATTCTTTAGAGGCAAATTGCTTCTCATCATGGGGATATTTTTTTGACATGGATTGGAAAAACCACAATACAAGAATCTTATTGCGATTCGCTTTTATGGGCGAATTTTCGACAAGTGCCACATGTTGTAGAAAACGTTCTAGAGCCCCAATTGTCGGAACGCCTCCATCTAGCCAGTCGTATAAGTTATCTAAATACTCTGAATTATCCCCTTCCGGCATTTCAACGTTATAATAAAACCCATTCTTTTCTCCAACAAGTTCTTTTAAAAAATCTTTAAAACCTGTTGTTCTTGAATAACCTTCTAGAGGACTTTTATCTTTGTTAAAGTATTCTTTGAGATTAAAGCGCCTTACAAATAATGTAAACAACATAACATGTAAATAACTATTTTTACTCATTATGTTTGTTCTAGATTGCTTAATAACATTGATATACAACATCATCACTAAATCATAACGCAATTTCATAGAAGATAGGTAATTAACGATATCTTTTTTTGAAATGACTACTCGGCCCAACTGACTATCTGTAATGCGCTTTTTTTCTTCCTCGGAAGGCTTTTCGGGGATACAATGTCCAAGAGCCAAAAGAAATTCTTCTAGCGTCGGATAACGAGAATCTATAGCTAAACTGTTTTCAAGGAAATTATTGTAATCTTGCAATGCCATAACGGCAATATAATCTTTTTATACAACAATAGCATATAAAAAAGAGCGGCGGTTCTATTCGAACCCCGCTCACGAGAAATCCTCGCGCCATCAGGTAACACCACATGGTGCCGTTCAACAGCGATTCGTTTTATATGGCGCCCATCGTTTTGCTCCTTAAAAGCATGTTACCATACGTTTCAAGGCCATTCGCTCGACGAGCGCCCAAAAACAAACCACTATTTCCGAATGACTATTGGACTTTTACGCAAAACAGCTCCAAGCCCAGCGCCCAACACAGGAGCGACTAATCATTATGACTGTTTTTTGGATATTCAGAATATACAAACAAAAATCCAGCCCGTCAAGCTTTTAGGAAAAAATCTATCATAATCCCCTCATAGATTTTACTTCACACACCTGACAGATCTTGCTTCGTCTTTGCCGAAGGCGCTTAGCTTGGCGGCCTTGACACCAAAAAGTTGGAAAAACGGACAAAAACGCACTAAATAAAGTTGGAAAAGCGGCAAAAATTAGTTATTTTAAGGTTGGATAAACGGGAAAGCCTATGATTCAACGCAAAATAGACAACTATTTAGTCGATTTCTACGCCAAGTACAAGAAGGCCTTGCTTGTTACAGGTGCAAGGCAAATCGGCAAGACCAGCTCGATTCGCGAATTCGGGAAAAAACATTTCAAGCATTTTGTTGAAATTAATTTCCTGGAATCACCGGCCGCTAAGGCCATTTTTGACGGAACCGACACTTCTGACATTTTGCTCCGTCTATCGGCATACACCAAAACGAAGCTGGTCAAAAACGAAACCCTGATTTTCCTAGACGAAATTCAGGAATGTCCGAATGCGGTAACGGCGATCAAGTTCCTTGTCGAGGAAGGCTCTTACCGTTACATCATGAGCGGTTCACTTCTTGGAGTGGAACTCAAAGATATCCGTTCCCTGCCGGTCGGATTTTTAAGCATCAAGGAAATGTTCCCTCTAGACCTGGAGGAATTTGCGAATGCGGTAGGCGTGCAGCCGGAAGTCCTGAAATCTATCCACTCTGCTTTCGCAAATAAAACCGAAGTTGATGCGCTTGTCCATGAAAAAATGATGGCAATCTTTCGCCTGTATATGGTTATCGGCGGAATGCCCGCCGCAGTCGCGGAGTATCTGGAATCAAACAACATCCAGAATGTCGTAGAAATTCAGCAAAGCATTATTGAGTTATACAAGAAGGATATTGCCAAATACGACCCCAAGAACAAGTTGTATCTGAACGAAATCTTCGACTTGATTCCGCCGGAACTGAACAACCAGAACAAGAGATTTATCCTGAAAAAACTGAACGAGAATCTCAAGTTCTCGCATTACGAAAATTCCTTTATCTGGTTAAAAGAAGCGGGCGTGGCGATCCCTGTTTATAATGTAGATGAACCCAAAATACCCCTGTTGCTTTCGCGTTCGCGGAACCTATTCAAGTTGTTCCTGAACGATGTCGGATTGCTCACCTGCCAATATGCAAACGGAATCCAGCTGAAAATTTTGAACGGCGACCCCGATATCAATTTCGGCTCTGTTTATGAAAATGTCGCCGCGACCGAACTCAGGGCGCACGGCTTTGATCTTTATTATTTCAACAGCAAGAAGCAGGGCGAACTGGATTTTGTCATTGAACAGAACGGGAATGTACTCCCTATAGAAATCAAGTCAGGCAAGGATTACAAGCGACACAATGCCCTAAAGAATGTTATGGAGACGACCAACTACGCAATTAAGCAGGCAGTGGTGTTTTGCAATGACAACATCCGTGCGAAAGACAGCATTTTATATTGCCCGATTTACATGCTCATGTTCTTGAGCAACGAAAAGATTGTTTTGGGAACGTATAAGATAGATTTAAACGGCTTAGAGTCGCGCGTATAAAGTTTACTTCACGCACCTAACAGACCGCGCTTCGTCTTTGCCGAAGGCGCTGAGCTTAGCGGCCTTGATGCTAAAATCCAATAGCATGTAGTAAGCGAGGCCATCGGGCGTTTCGACAGCGCTCCAGATGTGCGCATAGCCGCCGATACCATCGAACCTGCCATTGCCCTGCCTGTAGCCAGCGGGCAATGCATTAAAGCCGTAATCGTCCGAGCCGTTCCCTTTCTTGAACCAGCCGCTGGTGGACTTAAGTTTTTCACCTGCAAAATCCATGCCGCCAGCGCTTGCGATAAGTTGTTCAAAGTCCGCACGGTTAGGCAGACGCCAACCTTCGGGACAAACTTTCTGCGCAACCTCCCATGTGTAGAGCCGTCCGTACTTGGAGCATTTTCGGTCGTCGCCTTCGGGGCATGCGCTCCCTTCAGCCTCATAATTCAAGTTCTCGGCCATCCAGGTTTGCATACCGATTTGCACAATGTCGTAGCTTTGTCCGTCGCGCGGGTCGGTAAACGATTCCGAACAGGCAACCATCAAGGCCACCAGGGAAAACAAAGACAACAAAATAATAAAACGCATAAAACTCCTAAAAACACTCTATATATAGATTTTTCGCCTACAAAGTTGGAAAACAGATAAAAAATACCCCCGACTGTTAGGTCGGGGGCGGTAATGTTCTTGGATCCTATCGGCCCGTTGGGCCTCCAGGATGACAGTGCAGGTTATTTCACGAACGCGCCGTAGATGGCCTTGATGGCCTTCTCGGTGTCGGCTTCGTCAACACCGGTGATGATGTTGATCTGCGAAGAACCCTGGTCGATGATGCGGACGTTCACCTTGTTCTCGGCGAGAGCGGTGAAGAGCTTTGCAGCCACACCGATCTTGTTCGTCATGCCATGACCCACGGTAGCGATGAGCGAGATACCCGGGAACACCTTGATACGGTCGGGGCGCATCTGCTGCGTGATGTCTTCGAGAACCACGTCCTGCACGGCGTCGAGAGCCTTGCTATCCACCACGATGCTCATGGAGTCGATGGCGCTCGGGCACAGTTCGTAAGAGAGGCCTTCGCTTTCGAGCACGGCGAGCACGCGGCGGCCAAAACCGACTTCCTTGTTCATCATGGACTTTTCAATGTAGATCATCGAGAAGCCCTTACGGCCGGCGACACCCGTAATCGGGAGCTTTGCTTCTTCCGGAGTGGGGCCGATGATGGTACCAGCATCTTCGGGGCGGTTCGTGTTGCGGATGTTGATAGGAATCTTCTTCGCGCGGCACGGGGCGATAGATTCGTCGTGAAGCACGCTGGCGCCGGAGTAGGCGAGTTCGCGGATTTCGCGGTAGCTCACATATTCGATGGGCAGCGGATTTTCGACGATGCGCGGGTCTGCCATAAGCATGCCCGAAACGTCGGTCCAGTTTTCGTACTTGGCGGCATCGATGCCGTTAGCGAGTATTGCGCCCGTGATGTCGGAGCCGCCACGGCTGAAGGTCTTGACTTCGCCACGGAGGTTGCTGCCGTAAAAGCCCGGCAGCACGTAAAGCTGGTTCTCGTCAGACAAGGTCTTCGCGATGTCTTCGTAGGTCTTCGGCGTAATGCGGTACTTGTCGTCGAAGGTGATCAGCGGGAAGGTGTCGACGAAGTTTGCACCCAGGTACTTGGCCATGAGGCGTGCGCACAGGAATTCGCCACGGCTCACGAGGAAGTCGGTGCTGACGGATTCGGGGTGGTTCTTGAGCTTGTCTTCGAGGCTGTCGAGATCTTCGGTCAGTTTGTCTTCGAGACCGAGGTCCTTGCAGATTTCGTCATAGCGCTGACGGATCAGGTTCCACGGGGTCGAAAAGTCGAGGCCCTTGGAGGCGAGGTCGTAGGTGCTGTAGAGGAGGTCGGTAAGCTTTGTTTCCTTAGGATTGCGCTTGCCGGGGGCGGAAACGACGATGACCTTGCGGTTCTTGTCGGATTCAACGATGGCCTTGATCTTCTTGAACTGGCCTGCATCGGCGACAGAGCTGCCGCCGAACTTACATACGATTCTTTGACTCATTTTTTCCTTTCGGGCCACCAAACCTCTCGGCTTCGAGCGCAACCGCTTTCCTCACGGTCGTCGTGCCCAAGCCTACCCATCTGGCCAGCCACTTTTGGTTTACGGCGCCCTTGCGGTCGCCTTTGTGTCTATGTCTGCGACGGTGTTTTACCGTTGCGGGGGCAATAATAGAAAAAACGACAAGACACGGCAAGGTTTGTCAAAAAAATGTCACGAAACCAGGCGAAATTTGGACAAACCTTTTACTTTTTCGTCAAAAGTGATTAAGTAATTTAGCGGTACAGACAAACTAAGCAGCTCTTAAAGGAGAACATATCATGAAAAAAACGCTGATTGCCGCCGCGGCATCGGTATTCTTTATTGTTGCCTGCGGTGACGATTCCTCATCAAACGCATCGAACGATAGCCAGACACAGCCAACAGAAACCGACACAAAAACAGGGCGATATCAAGTCGACGAATCAGAGAATCTCTTGATCATGATTCCCGACAGCACGTACAGATCCGAATGCGTAGCCGTTGGAGAAGATTTCGTATGGGAGCGCCTACCCCTAAACGGTCCCGATACGCTCAAGTATGAATTCCGAGGAGATTCCCTAGCGCTATCCGCCTTCCGAAACGGCAAAAAATTGCCAATTGAAGAAGTTTTCATAGGCGGGAAATCAGGAAAATTCGAAGGAACCTGGTCACAGCCCTCATTCTCACTCACATTCTCTGACGGAAAGTTATCTCAAACGACCATTCTCGACCTAAGTCAAGAAAATGATGAAAATCCCGATTTCATGAACTCCTTTTTTATGGCAAAACTTTATGACGCAATCAACGAAGGAAACCTCTTAACTACTGCAAAAACCATATTCGAAAAAGATTCTTCTAGCGTACAACGTGCCATTGAAGAAAACAAGGTCAATATCAAAAAAAATGAAAAGACCAGCCAAGTCTTCGAAATGAAAGGCAAGACGTTCTCAATTGACATCAAAAACGCAACCGAAACGCCCATTTACGACGGATTCTTTTTCAAAACAGTCAGCGAAATCCAAATAGAACTTTCGGACGGCTCCACGACCTGCAAACTGAACTATTCAGAAAAACTCGTCGACAAGGATTTATGCCATGGCGAAAAATCCGAATTCCTTGTGACAAATGTCTTGAAGAACAAGAGAGGCGAGACGATGCGGGATTCTGAAGGAAATGAAATCGAATCTGCAACTCTTTATAGGGATACGGGCAACGACAGTTTCTCGGAATGCTTCCTTAAAATGAATCTCGACTAGTTTTGTAAAAAATTAGGCGCGAATGTAAATTATTCGCACTTTTGGTATTCAGAGCCTCTAAAAAAGCGTGTATAGTATAGAGGCTTTATGAACAGACACGAATCCATGTTACGCATTGCGGCAAGCTCCGACATCTCGGTGCTACTGCTTGGGGAATCGGGCAGCGGCAAAGAAGTCGCCGCCCGCTTTGTCCACGCTCACAGCAAGCGGGCGGGCGGGCCCTTTATCGCCCTCAATTGCGGGGCGATTGCCAAGGGACTCACCGAAAGCATTCTAGAAGGCCACCGCAAGGGGGCTTTCACCGGAGCCGTCGACGAGCGCCTGGGAGTAGTGCGCTCGGCGGACCACGGCACGCTTTTCTTGGATGAAATCGGCGAGATGCCGTTCGAAATTCAGTGCAAGCTGCTGCGTATTTTGCAGGAGCGCGCCGTAATGCCACTCGGCAGCTGCGACCCCCAGCCTGTAGACTTTCGCCTGATTTGTGCCACCAACCGCAACTTGCGCGCCGAGGTGCACGCAGGGCGCTTCCGCGAAGACCTTTACTTTAGACTGAACGTATTCCCCGTGAAAATCCCGCCCCTGCGAGAACGCGAAGACTTCAATACAATCGCCCAAGAAATCTGGAAAGAAATCGCCGATCACAACCCGCTTAATGCAAGCGAAATCGCACTGCTTTCCAAGCGCAAATGGCCCGGCAACGTACGCCAGCTCAAGAACGTACTGCAGCGCTATTCGCTTTTAAAGCCCTACGACATTACCTTGGGCAACGTGCTTACCGACGAATTCAGCGAGCCCGCCACAGTCGCGGACACTTGCACTCTATACCAGGCAAAATCCAGGCGCATTGCCGAAACACCCGAATGGAACTTAATTTGTTCAGAACTTTCCAAAAACAGCGGCAACAAAAGTGTCACCGCGCAAAAACTAGGCATCAGCCGCGGCTGCCTCAATTATCAAATCAGAAAACATTCCAGTTAAGCTAGAATCGAATGCCAAGCGTCATGTAGTGGTAGCCGCCGTCAAACGCTTTTTTGGGGCTGTAGGCGTAATCGAAATGCGCCATACCGATGGCAACGCCAAGGCCCGCACTGATACCGTCTTCGGTGTCGGGGCGCACCGCGTAACCCATACGGAATGCGAGCATTTCAGCGTAAGTCAGTTCGCCCCCGAATCGCCATTCAGGGTCCTGCATATCGGCGCGGCGGTAAGCGTCGGCAGACATGTGCAAGTTCCAATTGCTCTGCAAGTCAAAGAACTTTGCAATCGGCAAAATGCCCGTAATGCCTGCCTGCAATGCCATCGGGGCAGTTTCATCTTCGCCGTCGTAGTCGCTCATGTAGCCAAAGTTCGTAAGGGTCGCGCCAAAGGCAAAGTATTCATTCACATGGTAGGCGCCACCAACATCGCCAAGGAACGCAATCGCCGATTCGTCATCAATCGTCTGCACACTCAAACGCGCCGACGTTGCCCAGTTAAAAACCTTGCTGCGGTTACCGAGGCCCGCCGAGAGCGACCAGGCGTAGGCACCGTATTCCGACGTCTTGAAACCCTCTTCGTCGCGGCCCTCGATGCCGTCGTAACCCAGGAATTCAAATCCAGCCGACGCCGTGAGCGGGAATTTCCAGAACTCGAACGGGAGCGCCAAATACGCCGTCGTAAAGTCATCGGCCGTCATTTCCGGGAAAATAATATGGTTAATGCCCGCCTCGGCCTCTTGAACTGCGGACATAGCCAGCGGGTTACGCGAAATTTCAGAAGCATTCGCCGCATCGGCAACGCCCGCCCCCGAAAGGCCGGCAGTCCTAGCCGAAGCATGCATCGAGAGGTACTTCATCGATACCCCGCCGGCATCTACGTTCCAATGCTCCCCGGCAAACACAAGGGAACATGCAACAAGACTTATAGCGAGGATCTTCTTATTCATGCCCTACAAGATACAAAATTTCGGGGAGAATTATCCGCGAAAAGGACTTCGTCGGTCCTCTTTGACTTAAAAATCAAAAACCTTATCCGAGAAATTCTTGGAATTCTGATACTTCGAGCAAACCATCTCTATCTTGGTTTCTAAACCAGCAACGATGTTTTTACTATAAGAAACTTTTGCACAAGCAAAATTATCAATAATCATCAATTGCAATATGCAATTCCGTCACCGATGCGATACCCAGAGCCAATCCTGCAGCAAGCGATACACCCCAAGAAATCCCAATAGCTTTAGACCCCGTGGCAAGAAAAAGGGGACACGCAACAGCTGTATACAAAAGACTCCCTACCCCCAAAAACCACGTTACACGAGAAGCCCAATAATTTCCACGCGATTCTGGGTTCGCCTTTAAATATAGATAAAGCTTATCCACATCAACCTTTTCATAATCCAGCTTATATTCCCACTTCAAAAGCCCCACTTCACGATACAACATCTTGTGGCAAAGCATCGGATCTTTTTTAAAACAAGTATTGCCATTGACATCATATCCATTAACAGCGTCAACCTCGGTACTATCTTGAAGTTCGCTTTTTAACGTGTCAGGCAACACCTGCGCAAATAACGCGCAAGGAATCAAAAACGCAAGGGCAATCGCTTTAAGCAGGTTATTCATACACTAGAAAATATTGTACTGGACAGAAAGACCGAAACCGCCGATAAACAGGGATTCGTTATTATTACCGGCCCAGCTGCGAGTCTTGCCGTAACGCCAATGAACCACGTTGTAGTTCGCCGTCACACTAACAAGCAAATTGTCCATTACGTAATAACCCAAACGATATCCGTATTTCGGATATATGCGTTCCTGGTCAATAAATTTTTCGCCAACCTTTTCCTCCATGTAATCCGAAAAATTCGAATAGGTCAACAAATACGAAAAACCGCCAAACGCTTCAACATAGACATTATGGATCTTGACAGACCAGGAGAGCAAATTGATGTCAAGCATGTACAGCGACACACTCTCGTCACCATCATCGTATGAATACCCTGCTCGCGTGAGTCCAAAGGACATCTTGTAGTCAACAATATTTTCCGGTTCGTCAAAAACACCTACTCCAAGGGTATAGCCCACAATACCGGCCGGGCGGTATACGTTATTTTTGCACTGCAGTCTGGAATCACCCAAATTACCGTAAGCAAAAAAGGCATTCGCATATGTCGCAACAAGGAACAGGCAAAGAATTAGTACACGCATCTTGCCCCCTTCTGCTTTGAATAAATGGCTTCACGCCAATAATAAGGCATTTGGCCATAAACATACAATTGTTCTTCAGCACCACCTAAATAATTCATCACCGCATTGTGGGGACCATTCATACGGAAATTTACGTTCATCGTCCCATCCGCTTCCGGGCGCTGGGCTTCAATATCCCATACGTAAATAGAATCATTATAGGGAGACTCTAAATTCACATCCTCTTTCGAATAAAGACGGGTATGAAAATGCAAGACACTGTCTACACACATCTCTGCGCACAAAAAGTCTCTATCACCCATTCCTTCATAGTAATAGCACCCTTGAATATCTTCAAGCGATACCGCCTTATCGGGCGCAGTCGTAAATCCCTGATCCAGGAAAGAACACCCAGCCAAAAGCAACAGAGCCGTTGCAGCCAATAACATTTTCATAAAATGTCTCCTCGCACCCAAATCTAACAAATTAACAATCTTGTGTAAAGTAAAAAAAGTCCCGCGAAATTATCGCAGGACTATTCAAATCACGTTGTTTCCGGCTTATTCCACATCGCAGCCGGCGCTCGGATTCTGCCAGCCGTTTTCCGGAGGAGCTTCGCCCGCCTTCCAGCAGTGGAGCGTATCGAGCACGTCGCCTTCCTTGAAAGTGGACCAGTCCGTCACCTTCTTGAAGTTGTTTTCTAGAGAGGTGTTGTATCGGCTCATGTAGTGGTCAATCAAGTACTGCGGGCATTCCACTTCTTCGATGTAGTAGGTCGGATTGTCTGCGGCCATGTACCAGTCGGCAAACCAGTGGCAACCGCGCAACAAGTTCGGGAGGCCGGCATCGCCGAAGGCCGCATCGCACATACCCTTGATACAAGTCTGGTATTCAACGAGAGTAGCGTCGTAGCCGAGCTGGTTCTGGCATTCGGTCAAGAATCCGCCAAAGCCTGCACCCCAGTTAAAGTCGCTGCCTTTTTTCACCTGAGTTGTAAGAGCGTCAAAGGCGCCCACGCCACCGCCCGGCACCATCAAGTCAAACTGTCCTGCCGGAAGATTAGGATTGCCGCCAGCCACATCCATACCGATGTTAGAGGCCATCACGATCATGTGCTTGCCCTTGAGAGCCTTGTGAGTTTCCCTGGGCGGGTTGTTTTCCATCTCGTTCGCGAAGTGACCGTCGTACTGCAAGTGATAGCACTTGCCGCACTTGCTGTTGGCTGTGCCCGCAACGTAACCATAAGACAGGTTCTCTGTCACCTGGATCGGAGCCATGTCGGTGCAGGTGAACACGCCCTTTTCCTTTTCGTCGCCGCAAGCGCTTCTGGTCCCGTTGTAACCGAACCAAGCCTTACTGACGTCACCCAAGGTAAAGGTAGGGACTTCGACATCGTGGATGTTGCAGTTACGTGCAGTGCCAAAGTCGGCAAGGAACGCCTCGTTGGAAGACGTATCTGCACGAGTTGTATCGTTAGAGCTTTCCTTAAGCCAAGAGCAATGCGGTTTGCAGGCGTCCCAGTAGCGGGTATTCCAGCCGCGCTTTGCCGTAGCGCTAATGTCCTTGGTGTATTCGGCCGGAGGCGCACCGTAAGATTCCAGAGTCGGGAATCCGTCGGGGCCCAGTTCCGGATCCGTATTCACGGAGCCGCTGCTTTCAATAATCCCGGCGTCCGCGCTAGAGGTCGGGTCAGCAGAAGCCGAACTCAAGAGCGTCACATCTCCCGTTTTAGGATCCACAGTGGCATTCGCCTCGCAAATAGGCAGAACGGTGAGATCTACATTCTCCATCACCACCTGACCTAGAGCATTTACAATCGTCCCTTCCGCAAAAGTTCCAATCGAATTTCCCGCAGCATCTGTCACGCGGCCATCGGCATAGATACCCCAACTTTCACCGGCAACATCAAGCAACCAAGCGGTAGAGGTAAGCGCAACCTTATTGCAAGGGTTGTTTACGCGAATCTCGGAATCAGAAGATGCCGGATTCTGAGCATTGACGCTACTTGAAGACAATACCGGATTTTGCGAACCTACACTCGACGAAGAAAGCTCGTTATTAGATGCGTCGTTAGCAGTAATCGTTTTTGTATCGTCACCGCAAGCGCAAATCATGGCGACCGCACCTGCAGCAATTACACTCTTGAATAACTTACGATTCATAAAACCTCTTACGGGGCGCAACCCTGCGGATATTCGTCCGTCAGGCATTCCTGCGTTTCAAGAGCATCACCCTTCTTGTAGTCAGACCAGTCATCACGCCAACGGAAACGGTTGTCCTTGGTCGTGTTGATGGTTGTCATGTAGTGATCAATCAAGTACTGCGGGCATTCCACCTCTTCCCAGTTGTAAGTCGGGTTGTCGGCAGCCATGTACCATTCGGCATACCACTTACAGCCGCGCAGCAAGTTCGGCCACTTTGAAAAAGCCTTTTCGCAGCCGTCAATGATGCACTTCTGGAAATCGGCGACTTCGCCGTCCCAGCCAACCTGTTCAAAGCAGACTCTTCCGATGCCACCACCATTGGCACCAAGTACCGAAGCGTCTGTCAAGCCCAACTGGGTCGAAAGGGCATCGAAGGCGCCCACGCCACCACCAGGAATCAACAAGTCAAACTGGCCAACTTCCACATCGTAACCGATATTGGATACCATAACCACAATATGCTTGCCATTCAGAGCCTTGTGTGTTTTCTTGACATCGCCAT
Source organism: Fibrobacter sp. UWB1 (assembly GCF_002210325.1). NCBI lineage: Bacteria > Pseudomonadati > Fibrobacterota > Fibrobacteria > Fibrobacterales > Fibrobacteraceae > Fibrobacter > Fibrobacter sp. UWB1. Next base: position 64,510 of record NZ_MWQL01000017.1, on the reverse strand, counting down.
CGTTCTTGCCGCCATTATACTGCAAGTGATAACACTTGCCACAACCGAACTTATACTGAGCTCCGGAACCGGCAACATAAGCATACGAAAGAGTGTCGTTCACAGCAATAGGCGCCATGTCCGTGCAAGAGAATGTACCCGTAGCGTCCTTTTTGTCGCAAGCGCTATTGGTCCCTTCATAACCCATCCAGTATTGCTGAACAGCGTGTCCCAGGGTATAGGCAGGAACCTCTACGTCGTGAACATTGCAGTTACGTGCAACGGTACGGCCAGCCTGGAATGTTTCTTCGCTCGTGGTATCAACGCTGCTGAGCCAAGAACAGTGGGGCTTGCAGCCATCCCAATAGCGGCTATTCCAACCGGTCTTTCCGTTATCGCGAATTTCTTTGGTATAAGCTGCAGGAGGTGCACCGTAAGATTCCAGAGTCGGGAACCCGTCGGGGCCCAGTTCCGGATTCGTATTCACGGAGCTGCTGCTTACGGTAGGTTCGATGCCCGCGCTCGAAGTCGGGTCGGTCGGGTCCGTGCCGCCTGCGCTAGAGGTCGGATTCGTCGGGTCACCCGGATTAGCGCCTGCCGAAGAAGCCGGATTCGTCGGATCACCCGGATTGGCGCCGGCGCTAGAAGCCGGATTGGTCGGGTCGCCCGGATTGCTTGCCTCAGACGAAGAGCTGAGCTTTACAGGTAAACCGGTATCAGGATTGATGCTGGCATTTGCAGCACAGGCGGTAAGGTCAGCGAGATTGACATTCTGTGCAAGGGGAGCGCCTGCCAAATCCATGACGATTCCGTCGGCATAGTAGCCCACTGCGGCACCGGCCAGATCGGTCACGTTACCGTCGGCATAAATGACCCAGTTGTTCAAGAGCCACGCGTCCGCCATTACGACAGCCTTTGCGCAGGCGTTATCGGCAATCGGAGTTGCAGGATTGCTCGAAGCGGAATCGTCGCCGCAAGCACAAATCATGGCGACCGCACCGGCCGCAATCATCGACTTCATCAGTTTACGTTTCATACATCCTCTTATTGTTTTTCAATTCTAAAAATAAATTCTGTTGTCCGATTTTCAAAGCAAAATCAAGTTACTAAATCATTATATGTTCCCTAAATGTACACAAAAGGCCCCACGGAACGTGGAGGCCTTTTAATGTGAAATGTGGTATGTGGAATTAACCATCACACATTACACACCACACATTTGTCATTAGTCCCTGAACTTCACCTGCTTGGTGCCTTTCACGACTTCGCCGATCTGCACCCACTTTTCGCCCTTGGCTTCGAGGTGAGCGGTGACTTCGGCCTTGTCAGCCGGATCGATGAAGATGAGCATGCCCATACCCATGTTGAAGGTATTGTACATTTCGTCCTTTTCCACGGAGCCAGCCTGCTGGATGAGCTTGAAGATCATCGGAGGATCCCACGTGGTGCGGTCGATAATCACGTCGACATCGTCCGGCAGAATGCGCGGAATGTTGCCCTGGTAGCCAGAACCGGTGATGTGGGCGAGGCCCTGAATGATCTTCTTGTTGCAGAGATCGATGAGGCTCGGGTAGTAGCTGCGGTGCGGCACGGCGAGAGCTTCACCGATGGACTTGTCCATGCCGTCGACCATGGTGTCGACCTTGTAGCCGGCCACGTCAAAGAGCACCTTGCGGGCCAAGGAATAACCGTTTGTATGCAAACCGGTAGAAGGCAGGCCGAGGATAATGGTACCCGGCTTGATCTTCTTGCCATCGATAATGTTTTCGCGTTCCACCACGCCAACGATGGTGCCGGAAATATCGTAGTCACCCGGACCGTAGAAGCCCGGCATTTCAGCAGTTTCGCCACCAATCAGCACGAGGTCGTTTTCGCGGCAGGCCTTGGCCATACCGGCAACGAGCTTGTCCATCACGCCCGGTTCCAGGCGGCCGGTAGCCACGTAGTCCAGGAAGAACAGCGGACGTGCGCCCTGCACCAGAATGTCGTCGCAGCAGTGGTTCACAATGTCCTGGCCCGGAAGTTCGTGCGTACCCATTTCGATGTCGACCTTGAGCTTGGTGCCCACGCCGTCCACGGAGCTCACGAGCACGGGATCCTTCATGCCGAGGTGGTTCAGCGTGAATAGGCCACCGAAGTTACCCACGTCGCCCAAAACGCCCTGGTTGAATGTAGTACGTACGGATTTCTTGACACCGACCATTGCTTCGTCGGCACGTGCCAAGGACACTCCTGCGTCTGCGTAATTCATCTTTTATCCTTTTGCCCAAGTCTTGGGCACGTGTTAGCCCTTAGTGGGCATTTTGTTTTTCATCAATATTTCTGAGCGCATCCAGAATCAGGCTCGTGGTGTCGGACATCTGGTTGATGTTCACGATGTCAGGCATCAGGTGCGTATCGAGCTTGAACAACGTCTCGTCGCCCCAGGAGAGCATTTTTTCGAGAGCGTCTGGGCCTGCCAGTTTGCCGCACTTGGCACAGCAGATTCGACCATCCTGGAATGCGATAAAGCCCTTTTCGCCACTGCATTCGAACATGACCGTTCCCGTCACGCGGCTCTTTTCCAAAGTTTGCGCAAAATCGATAAAGGGGAGCACCTTCGCAGAAGCAAGGAGCGAAAGCCTTTCGAATTCGTCGAAGGCCTTGTTCTTTGCACGCAGGCGGTCGGCGACCACCTTGTAAAGGTACACCATGATATTCGGGTTCTTGTCCAGGAACTTCACGAACTCGTCGCTTGGAATGTGAAGCACCGTGGCACCTTCTTCGCCAGCAACCACCGTATTGCTCGTGGGTTCGTTACAAATGATGGACATTTCGCCAAAGCAGGCGCCCATTTCGAGCTGGGCAAGCGTATTGTAATGGCCATCGGCCAAAAGTTCGCCACAAATAAAAGCTCTGCCACTCTGCAACACGCAGAACGAATCCCCGACCGAACCACCGTTGATAATGATTTCCCCCGGCTCGTACTCGCGGATCTGCGCATTCAAGAGCAAATAGTCTGCACAGTCCCTGGGCACCTGCTGCAAAAAAGGTGTCCCAAGTTCATAATTGGCTGCAATCCAGTCACCAATACCAGTATGAGTCTTCATGTTCTAAAAGATAAAAATATTATGGTACCAGTCAAAACCCTTTCGGGTAGAATCTGCCCCATTTGTAGAGTTTTGTATACACAGACGCAAATTCGTAAGAATTTCGGCAGGGTATGCGACAGCCGACTCGAAGAAATCGTTCCCGCCGCCGGCACCCTTGATGCCGTCATTCTGGTACACGCGTTTTTCCTTGAACGCCCTGATGTACTTTACGCGGGGTTCGGCCATCAGCAAGTCCTCTACGGTCGCGAACATTCCCGGATTCACCCACACGTCGGCGCTGTCTGCCACCTGCAAGATTTCTTCGAGGCTGAACTGCAGATCCTGATTGGTGTCCGCGGCCCACAGGTAGCAGCCTCCGGCGTCTTTGATAAGTTGTGCGGTAAAGCTCTTGCCGCCCGGCGCATGCCACACGCCGCCGTAGCTCATGCCTACAAGCACGCGGGGGCAAGGTGTGTGTGGAATGTGGGATGTGGAATGTGGAATTGTATCATCTTGAGCGGATTTATGGGGGGAAGTTTCCCCCTCGTTCGCACGTTGTTGCTCGCTACCCCCTCTAGCGGGGGACACCCCCGCAACACCCCCGTCTACAGCCTGTAAATAAGCGTTCTTACTTTGTTCAAAAATCGAATCGGCAAGAGCCTCTACGCCGAACAGGCGCCCGAACAGCTTGATCCATTCGGCCTTTGCAAGCGGGGTGCGTTCCTGCCATTCCGACGTAAGCATCAGCGAAAGCCCGATGGCGCCAATGCGCTCGTAGTCGTCCATGCCGCCGCCAGTCGCAAAGTCGAACACCAAGTCGGGCTTTGTCGCCATCAACTTTTCAAGCGAAAGCGTAGGCCCGTTTCCGACCTCGGCCACCTCGCCTTTTTGGACGCGCGCATACAACAGGCTATCGACCAGGTAGCGCCCCTCGCCTACCGCCACAATGCGGTCGCGCAGCCCGAGGCGCAGCATGTAGCCCACCTGCGACGACGAAAGCGCCACCACGCGCTTGAGTGGCGCGCCCAGCTTGAATCGCTTGATCAAGGTATCGCGCCCCACGATCGAGCGGATTTCGGCATAATCCTCGCCGCAAAGCTTGCCCATTTTAAGGTTTTCGCTATATTCCAGCGCCGGAAGTTCGCCGCAGTCGGCCGTTTTCACGTCGCCTCCGGCCTCGCTTTTGCAGCCCGACAGCCCGAAGGCCGAAAAAGCCATAAAAAGCCCGAAGGCGGCGCCCATGACCATTTTTCCACAAAAATTCAACATCCTAGCTCCTAAAAAAGCACGTAAATCGTTGATTTTTAACATCTTATGAAAATTTCCGATGCAATTTTCCTAAACATAATGTATTTTATAGCCTAGATATTAGCAATGGAATCTTTTATGAAAACAAAGATAGCCTCTTTTTTGAGCATTGTCGCTCTCAGCTTGCTCACCCTCGCAACCGGCTCGTTCGCCGAAGAAGAAGAAGGGTTTTACGAAAAGGACCACGTCCGTGGGTTCATCTCCATTGGCGCCGACTACCGCGGCATGCGCAAGGAATTCCAGCGCTACGTGAACAACACTGCCTTCCAGAACTTCGGTCACCGCGTCAAGTACGCCGTCCCCGATAGCTCCGGCAATATCGATACGGTCCAAACGACTTCGTACGGCGCATTCAGATACGACAAGTTCGATGACTGGTACCTGGGACTCCACGTAAACGTAGGTGCCCAGTACAAGCAGTTCATGACCTGGATCGACTTCAACTTCATGCCCTCCCAGGTGTCTGAACGCAAGGCCGACTGGTATACCGCAGATATTCCCGCAACCGCACTGCCCGAAGGTTCATACGCCGTCACAGACGATTATTTCCCGCTTTACGACGTCGAATGGTTCGCTTACGGCGCCGACTGGATGTTCGCATGGAAGCTCTTCGGCGAAAATGCGCCGATCAACCTGATTCCGGCAATCGGCTTCGGTTTCAACCTCATCAACTTCCACTTCGCCTCCCACTTCGACCATTTCGAAAAGGGCAACGAAGACCACGTGGAAACCGTCCGCGACCGTTTCTACAGCACGTTCGCAACTACAGTCAACTCCGAACTTGAACTCCGCATCGAACTCGGTCGTTTGGCTCTGGGCGGCTACATCGGTTACCGATTCATCCGCTATAACGACCTCGACGTCGAAGGCTTTACCATTCAGTACGGCGCAGTCCCGAACGGCACCGACAACGTCGGCGATACCTACTACCTCGGTCTTCGCCTGACGTGGTACTTCCTTTCTCAATGGGAAAAGAAACAAGCGGATAAACTATAAAACCGCTCGGCTTTAAAGACTGCTCGGCTCCATCGCATTCATAAAAATGTGATATCGCCTCGCTCTCACAACCACGCCTCGTTAATACGAGGCGTTTGTTGTTCACGGAGACCGCTCGCCTCTATCGCATTAATTAAGGCTCGCTTTAATTAAGGCGGCGAGGCGCGTGAGGATCGCGCCCCACCGCCACCTTCGGTCGAGGATTACGCCCTTTGCTAAAAGCGTGTTCGCGCTGGAAGAAAAACCCGCAGGGCGCATCGCCGTTCGGATTGGAATCCAGGATTTTTTCCATGGCCACGTAATGGGCGCAGGTGCGCCTCAGGCACGAATCCGTTTTCCAGCGAACCATGTATTTCGCCTTCGGGTAAATGAATTCCCATCCCAGCACAAGAGTCGGGACTCCCAGCAGGCGCAACCTGTCGGGGAGCGGCGCGTATTCGCCCTGAGTGCTTAAAAGCACCACGGCATCAAGGCGCCTGTACATGGCAAACAGCAGCGCGTCTTCCATGAGCAACATGTTCGGGCCCACGCAACCGCTCTCCGCGGGGTTATTAAAATGCACGCTGTAACCGGCATCCATCAAGGTCTGCTCCAGCCTGAACACGCCCTCGCGGTCGCGCGCGAACACATGCGGGTCGCGGTACGGGTGGTAATAGTGCGACTCCATTTGCAACTCGCGGTACTTGCCGCCCTCGAAGTAGCGTATCGCCTGCGATTCGACCCAGAGCCTTAGACTCCTGAAGTCCAGGCTCGAATGAAACCGGTGAACGTTGCGGTAATAGTCGTTCACCTTTTTCAGGGTAAAGCCATCCAGGAAAAATCCTATGCGGAGCGGTTGCGGCATAATACCTCCATAAAAAGCGTGCCTCTTACTAACACGCTTTTTTTGGGGTACCTAATACCATTTTTCGATGTTAAATTTTCTATACAAAAACTAAAGAAGCTTTTTCTTCTTCAGGTCATCCATCAAAGAGCCCGGCATCCAATCCTTGAGTTCCTTGAACTTCGGGTCGTCCAGGGTCTTGCGCCAGGTATCGGCCTTTGCCTTGTCGCCCTTGTCGCTGTAAATGCGAATCAGGTTCAGCGCCGAGCACCAGTAGCGAATGCTCTTGCCCGTGCGCTTCAAGTAGTCGGCGGCGCTTCGCTCGTAAATGCCCGCGGCCTCGTCGTACTTTTTGAGGCGGTAGAGCATGTCGGCCTTGATCTGCAGCATGACCGGGTGATTCGGCGCCCGCTTGAGCCCGCGTTCGGCAAGCTTAAGCCCTGTCGCAAAGTCTTCCTTGTCGTAATGCATCCAGATGAGCGGCGTCAAGAACAGCGGCCAGAATCGTTCGGACTTTTGCGAGGCAGAGTCGAGAGTGGCCAAGTAAAGTTCGCGGTTGTCCGACTTGAACGGAACCCAGCTAAAGCTCTTGTCTATGTAATAGGCGTAAATGGCAAAGAAGGCGCGAGCCTCGAGTTCCTTGGAATCTTCGAATGCCTTAGCCGCAGAGCGCGTGGTCATTGCCCCTTTGACCGAATGCCCCGTCTCGCCCTGCACGAAACCCATCTCAAAACGGCGCAAGGCATCCCAGAGGCCGGCGGTCTTGCAGTTTTCCAGGAACTTGCCCGCCTTCTGCAAAGCGGCCGTGTCGCCCTTGTCGTCGTAAATGCTGATGCGCACGATGTTTTCGAGCACGCAGCCCGCGCCCTCGTTCTGTGCGCGCAACTTCCTGGAAATTTCCAGGGCGTCGCCATAGCGCAGGGCCATGGTCGCCGAAGTCGCCTTGGACCAGAGTTCGGCCTGCTCCTTGGGGAGCGAAAGCGTAAGAGGTTCGTCGGCAATACAAAGGTTCGCCAAAGCAAAAAGGGCCAAAATAATCGTCTTCAAAAATCGCATCGGTGCAAATTTAGAAAATATGGCAACCCGCGAACCGTCCCAAACCTGTTGATAAACTATTGATAAAAATCACGAATTCACTATTTATCCACAAAAAATGGCTCCGTCTGGACAGTTTTAGAAGGCCCGATTTGCTTACTTTTTAGTCCAAGTTGGAATATAGTCGAAAGCCTTTGACTGGGGTCGCAAACGAGGTGTGAAGGCGCATTCTAACGTGTTGACAGGCAACAACTTAGTAAATGCCATTTTGGACAAATGTGCCAAAATTTCGCAAAATTCCCCAAAAATACGGAATTGTTTCTTAAACCTTACATGAATTTTTAGTATTGCCTAGTCACCCAAAATTATCTATAACTGGTATAGGAGGTTAACAACTTATCAACATGTAAGTAACACGCGACGGAGGTCTTATGAAACTTTTCCATAAAACATCTGCATTGTCATTCTACATGATCCACTCCGGCTTCATGGCATTCAAGGCCCGCGTCAAGGAAGAACTCGACGCTGCCGGCGGCGGGAACCTGGACGACCTCCTGGACGACGACAGCCTGCATGCCTATTACCGCAACGGGGACTCCCCGGACTACGTGGCGGCATCGCTCTGCCCCACCTGCGAAGAAGACTAAGTCAGAACGAATTTCAACTCCGAATTCCGAAATCCGAATTTATCAATCTCTCCCTCCTAGAAACAAAAAATTCCCGCAGCGCGCCGCTGCGGGAATTTTTTGATATCTATTCTAAGTTCTAAACTCTACCAACTAAGCTCTATTTCGCCGGGCAGCCTTCGACGGTTTCAAACTTGCCCTTGTTCACGGTCACGATCTTGGTGTTCATGTTCATGCCGCGCTTGAACTTGATTTCGCCGTACACGCCCTGGAAGTTTGCGGTGAAGTTGATCAGGTTCGTGAGGCTGTTCGGGTTCTTGGCCATGGAGCTGAACACGATGTTGGCGGCGTCGTAGCTGAGTCCGCTGACTCGGTCTTCGCCGGGTTCTGCACCCCAGCGTTCCTTGAAGTCGCTCACGAATTTCTTGAGGCCGTCGTTGTTGCCGCCCATGTCCATAGCAGGCACGCTAAAGTAAGAACTGTCCACCTGGCGCTTGCCCTGGATCAAAAGTTCGCGGCCGTACCAGCCGGAAGCACCCAGCAACGTTCCCGAAATCTTGTTGAAGGCCACCTGGCCCGCCATGAGGCCGGCGTCGCCCGGGTTCGTTGCCGGAATGAAGATGCCCGGGATGTTGAACGTGGAATCCTGCATGTAGAAACGGCGCTCCTTGGCGTTCACGGCGTCGAGGTCGCTTGCCCCGCGGGCAATGTTCTGGCGGCGGTTCAACTGCTTGAAACGCACATCGCGAAGCAGGCTGAATTCGGTCTTGTAGTCGGGGCGGCCTTCTTCGTAGTTGCGGAAGGCAATCACGGAGCCGCCGCGACGTTCCACGGCGGTGGTAAAGCTCTGCGACATCGAAGCGCCATAGCCACCGAGCGGGCTCAAGACCGCGTATTCGCGGATGTTCAGGCACTTGGTAGCGAAGTCGGCGATGCTCTTTGCCAGGTTATCCATGGTGATGTTCACCTGGAAAATGTTCGGGCCCATCTTGGCGATACCGTCGTCGGTTGCCGTCGGGGTAAGCATCGGGATGTGCTGGAAGTTACTGCCGAGCCAGGCGGCAACGGTCGCGGCCGGGGCACTCATAATGGGGCCGATAACAGCCACAATGCTATCCTGGTTAATGGCCTGCTGGGTGCGGAGGAGCGCCTGGGCGGCGTCAGCACGGGTATCGGCCACGCGCAGGTTCACCTTGCCCTTGAGTCCGGCTTTTTCTTGGGCGAGAATCACGCCCTGGATAGCCGCCGCGCCGAATTCGGCATAGTCGCCCGAAAGGGGGGCGAGCACCAAGACCGTCGGCATACCGGCGCCGCGGTCTTCCAAAGATTCAAGTCCCTTTTCGGCGGTGTTGGAGAGGTTTTCGGCTACCCCACCTGCAATCACCTTCTTGTACCAGTAACGGGCTGCCTTGTAGCGCTTGGAGTTCTGGCATTCGCGGCCGATCTGCAGCTGCATCCAGCCCACGATGTCCTTATCGACCGGGTACTTTTCCAAAAGGGCCTGCAACTGGTCGGCGGTCAAAAGCGAGGCGGCAAGCGTCTGGATGGCGACATCCTTGGTGCGGCTGCGGGCGGCCGGGTTCTTGGAGTAGGCGAGAATCCGGAGCATGGCTTCTACACCTTCGTAAACGCTACCCTTTTCGACCAGCACGATGGCGTTAGCCAGTTCCATGCGTTCGCGGTAAACCGTGTTCACGTAGTATTCCAGGAATCGGGAAGAAAGCTTCAAGGCTTCGTCGCGCTTGTGTTCGCGCAAGTAGCATTCCGTGAGCATCACGGCGGCCTTTTCGCCCGAGGACTTGCGGAAGCTGGACTTGTAGACCTTCTGGAGCGGGGCAATCGCCTCGGCACACTGGCCGTTCTGGATTAAGTTCTTTGCCTCACGAATTTCGTCCTGGGCAAAAGCGGAAGCGGCAAGCATTGCCACCAAAGCAAAGGGTAAAAGACGTTTCATACTAGGATTCCGCAGCGGCTTGAACCACGTCGTGTTCTTTCTTGATTTGTTTTTGGAGAGATTCGGGGAGCTTAGCCCAGTCCATGACATCGACCCGGAACGGGAGTCCGCTATCGACAAAAGCCTTTTCGACGGCGGTCATCGCCTCGAAAGAAAGGGGACTGTCTGAAATAACCACCAATTCCAGTTCTGTATCGGGAGTAAGGTCTACTCCAGTGACACGGGCTCCATGCGCCCATACTTCGAGCCCCTCGAAATGAAGGGCCAAGATCCTCTGGACCTTTTCCAAATGATCTGATTCAATACATAAAGCCATACGGGGTCAAATATAGCTAAACTCAAAAAAAGTTTTGCTATTATTGAAACATGATTGCGTTCCTATTTATACTGCTTATTGGCCTTGTGCTGATTTATATTAACGTGAGCAGCGTCGCCAAGGGAAAAACGGGTAAAATTATCGGTGCCGCAGTGCTGTTCGTGCTCTTTTTGGGCATGTTCTTGCGCTCTACACTGATCGGTAGTTTAATTGTCACCTTTTTTGCGGTCTGGCTCCCCAATTCTCTAATTCTTTACATTCCCTGGACACTCTACAGAATCGGTTACTACTTTACGCAGCCGCATCACCTGAGCCGCCACCTGGTACGCCGCGTAAGCCGCTACCTGCTCGGAATCACATGCGCATTCACGTTCATATTCATCGGCTACGGCATGCAGCACAACGATGAATACAAGACGAACTTGCTTACTATCGACTTGCCGGGCGTTTACACCGAAAGCTTTACCGCCATATTCTTTAGCGACATTCACGTAGACCCGCTGTTCAAAGCCCAAAAGCTTGAACGCTTTATTGCACAGGTCGATTCTATTAAGCCCGACTACTTGTTATTCGGCGGTGACCTCGCAGATATTACCACCGAAAAGATGGACCACGCGGGTTACGATAGTTTGTTCAAAAAACTGACCGCCGGCGCGAAAGTGGCGGCAGTTGCCATCAACGGAAATCACGAAGCGTTCATGGCGAACTCGGACAACAGTCCCGAAGAATGGATGCGCAAGGTAGGCTTCGTGGTGCTCGACGATTCTACCGCATGCCTGGGCGGCGTCTGCTTTACGGGCCGCACCGACTTTACGGTTGCCCGCAGCAGGGACACCGAACGCAAGCCGCTTAGCGAACTCATTCCCGATTCTATAAAGATCGTGGAACACGTAAAAGATACTACGGATTCTCTCGCAGATTCTACAAGGACAGTTGCCGCGCAAGATTCGACCATGGATACCGTTGCCGCCGCCCCTGCAATTACTTACGACACAATTCCACTTTACCGCCCGTGGATTCTCTTGGACCACCAGCCCAAAGGAATCGAAAAAGAACACAGGGGAAGACTCCCGGACTTCGCGCTTTCGGGCCACACGCATAACGGCCAGTTCTTCCCGGTCACCTTTCTTATCGACTACGTATGGAAACTCGCCTACGGCAAGGGCGCACTCAGCGGCGTGCTCTGGCTCGTGAGTTCCGGCTTCGATTGCTGGGGACCGCCTGTGCGCTTAGGGAGCGACTCCGAAATCTGGGTGATTAAATTCAAGGCGAAAGGCCAAGAAAATCAGTAAAGACTTCAAAAGCGCCAAACAAGGCGCTTTTTTGATTTTCAAGCGAAAAAGATTTTGCGTCTTTGAGAAAAATGCAGTCTTTCTGCAACCTCACTCCACGTCAAACATTTTCATCGGAAGGACGCGTCTCTGTTTTGCCCTCAGCACTTCGAGAACGACCGTACTTTCTCCGCCCTGCGGTGTAGTCGTCTTGATAACCACCTTCTTAAGCGTTCCCGGCAACGGGCAAGAATTATCGCAATATTCGAACTCGCTTACGGCATTCGCCCCGTTCACGACTACAGACATTTTCATGACGCGCTTTTTCTTTTGTGAATAGTAAAGCGTTGGCTTGGACGGGTCCTTGGGTGTAATCTTCCAGAGGTTCCCTTCGGCGACAGGATTGTTATAATCTTCGGGAGAACCCATCTGCTTGTTCACATCGGCTGGGTTCTGCGCGGGTATGTTCTGCGCCGGGAGTTTTTTCCCGGTTTTCAAGTCCGTGACCTTCATGCGTCCGTTGTTCTGTACCATTTCCATCTGCATCATGCTGGACTTGATGGTTGTAATGGACTTGTTTTCACCGGCGGTAAGCAGGGCCATATTCACAACCTGAGGCTGCATATTGGGAAGCGTCACCGTGGTACGCATCTGCATCTCGCAAGTGTCCGGGAAAGCGGATTTCTTCTGGTTGTCAAAGACCGTCTGTAGACTCAGTGCATTGGCTTGAATGACAACAAAGGAAACGACGGCAAAAATTTTAAACAAGTTATTCATTATTTATCCTTACAGCAAAGATAGATTTTTCGTTGATTTAATTGAGCCATTCACCTTGAACATCAAATACGTTTTATTCATGTCAATACCGGCCCAGTCAACCCGCACAAACTGTTCGCCCGGAGCAAGAGTACCGGCAAAGATATTTTTTACGGGAGCACCCTTTGCCGTCACCAGACTCAGTTCTACATAGGACCAGTTGTCCATCGTGACAACGAGTCCTTCCGGCGTACGTATCACGGGTATGGAATTGCCCGGTGCACGGTAGCCGAAATCGACATTATATACGGAATCCGGGTTGACTTCATCCGGAGCGGGCAGTGCCCAGACAGGTGTATTGCCGTAGAGCATGTACCCCGTGGAATCGAACACGCAAATGCCGCGAGCCACGCGTATCGTCATTCCGAGACTGTCGTGACTCGGGTCGTCATCCGCATTCCACATCGCAGGCCAGCCTGGCAAATGCAAAGCGAACTTCACCGGATTCTGCCACGTATTGCCAGCGGCAAGCGACGAGTCGCAATGGACTGTCACCTGCCAGCGACCGGAACCGAGGCTTTCCATCGAGGCCGAAGAACATTTGGACCTGTCGTCAAGTTCATAATCCGGCGCAAGGCCTTCTTCCACGAAGAAGTAGTAACGCACGTCGAAGTTCTTCAACGAGACATTGCCCGTATTTTCCACATTGAAGTGAATCTCGCTAGCCCGGTGGTCTTCACGCATATCGGACGCAAGCACGCGAACCTTGGCCTCGAGCGATAAAGGATCTTCCATCTCGGCGCAGGAACCGCCTATCAGGTTATTGTCCTTATCCAGGACGACAACGCCAACATCTTCATAGAAACCGTCAATATTTGCAACCAGGCCAGAATTCGGATCCACGAAGGACGGGTCGTCGGAAGCATCCCACGGCACATTGCCGGAATTATAGAGACCGAAATGCGGCCCGTCGCCACCGAACACTGTTCCGGCAACCGGAATCGTTTCGGCAAACGACCATTCCACGTAACCCGTATTGGCACTCTCGGAATGCACTGCAGGGAATGTTGGTCCGTAGTTCGGCCAATAACGGTCAACTCCAGCCTGCGAGGCATCCTCGCCACGGAAATAGTAGCGGACAGAGAACCCATTCACGGGCTCATTGGATACGTTACGCAGGCGAATGCGCGGACGGAGCGTAGATGTTTCCGGGTACCCCTCGTAGCGCAAGTACGACTTAACCTTGCGAGCCGTATCGGCAGGTACAATTCCAGCCACCTTGTCCGAAGTACTTATACCCCAGGCAATCATCGAGGCCGGAATATTGGCGGTCGTGAGAGCCGCTCCGCCAATCTGGACACCGGCAGGAACCTTCAGCATAAGCGTATGCGTACCCGCCGCGAGATGGACGGACACGCCAGAAACAGTCACCGCGCGCCAGGTATTGGAAACGGCAGCCGTCCCGGCCAGCAAGCTTGATTCGCCGACATAGACCGGCTTATCGCCAGCCGTAGCGGATCTTGCGTACAGCACGACATTATAGTCCGCAGCATTTTCGACGATTACGGACATCGTAAGTGTCGCCGAATCGCCCGACACAAGGTACTTGTTGCCAGCCACGGAGCAGGAGAACTGATTAGAGAATCCGTTCACAGCATCCATATCCTTCACGGCGATGACGATGACATCGGAAACCTCCCCCGCATCGGTTACGGGCTTCGAAAGTTCCTCGACTTCAGCAGCAGTCAACGCACGCGAATACATGCGGATATCTGCGATGTTTCCAATATAGGAAGGTTCGCTACCCGCCTTGCCCATAGAGAACACACCTTCCATTTCACGTTCTAGAGAAATCCCGGAATTACGAGCAGCCTTCGATTCGCCGTCGACATAGAATTTCACGGAATCCGAATCTACCGTAACGACAACATGTGACCAGGACTTGTTTGTGATCGGCAAGATGGAACCCGATTTCCAGACATGCTTTCCTTCAACAAGTTTCAGGGCTCGTTTATTCTGCAAAAGATGTATGTCAAGAGCATTTACACCCTTAAAACTAAGGATTTCATGCCAACCATTATCGTTGGGATTCCCTGGCTTAATTCGGGCTTCGAAAGAATAAGAATTCGTGCTGCCAAAATCGACCGTGCCATTGCCATAGATATAATCCGTAGACTTGCTAAAATACAAGCCGGCATCGCTGCCCCAAGGACCGCCCATCTTTTTAAACAAATCAAAATCATGGCCCGTTCCCAACAACTCATGCACAAGGCGACCACCACCTTCACGCGCCGGGTACCACAGGGCAAGTTCTGTCGGATACGGGTAGAGTTTTTCAGATACATGTTTCTGTTCCGCATGGTTATGACCGTAATCTTCCACACGCATTTCCATGGAGAGGTAGCAGCCGGTACATTCGGCAAGCTGCTTTCGAGAAATACGGATACTTGCAGACACATGACCGGCAGAATCAGGCACCACATTCATAACACGCAATGTATCGCCACCGAACACCGGCGTCACTATCACGCGTGCAATACCCGACTCGGAATCGAACACATCCGCAGTCGCCGTAAAGATCCGGTCAAGGACCTCGGAAGAATCCTGCACGGAGAAGTTCCTGATGGCAGGACGTAGAGAATCCGTATAGACTCGCGGACCGGCAATCTGCATATCCATACCGAGAGCAGAAACGCCCACGTAGCGCGATTCATAGACACCGGTAGAAATCTTGCCCAAGCCGGATGCACCGGAAGTCTTGGAACCGTCATAGATTACCGTATCGGGAATCTCGCCGCGGATTTCAGCTATGACTTTTCCTTCGCGATAGAGCGATACCAGCCCGTAACCCGGATGCGTACAGCTTGCGCCGTATGCCATGTAGCCGTTGTCGAGGCCTAGCCACAACGAATCGGATGGAACGGAGCAAGCAAACTGCGCATTCACAGTCAAAGCATGAGCCACTGCCGGAGCTGCAGGGAGTTCTTCCATATTTCCTTCCGCATCGGGTTCGCCAAGGGCAACCACGAACACGTAGCTGGTATCAATGGCCTTACCGCGAGAAGGCAAGGCAATTCGGGCAAAACCGTTGGAATCCGCAGTAAAAGCGAGAGTGTCTGGCGGAGTAACATCACCGCGGTTAGCCCACAGCGAATCATCATCTACGTACAGCCTAAATCTCGATATGCCGTCCACACGGACCGTGCGGTTTGCAGTCGAGGCGATTTCAGGCAAGACAGTCACGCTGAAGTTAGGAGTTTCCGCAACGGCGGAATCCATCGCTGTAAACACAGAGAACGTTTTTGTCTCAGCGGAAATCTGCAGGTAGGCCCACGTGGTATCATTCCCAGCACAGCGAGTATCCGTCGTCTTGTTAGCATTGTTGCATTTAAGAGTATCAGTTCCATCCATAACAGCACTTCCGTCTGCATTCAGGAACCCATAGAGAGCATTTTGTAACGGAACAAACCTCTTGCCCGTGAAATCCACCTTGTACAACCTTACCGTCTGCGGTGTTGCACGCATCGCCACCATCTCCTCGCGACTTATCTTCATCTGGATTCGCGGAAGAGCGGAAGTGTCGGCAAATGTCATTGACGGCAACACCTCGACAATCGGACCCTTGAGAGCAAGATTGTTGAACACTTCGAACGAGTAGTCCGACGCCTCAACTGTTCTGACCGTGACATTTTTGACGGTATCGACCGAATTCTTCGGGAATGTAACACTGGCTTCTTCAAACAGGGACTTGACCGTATTGCCACTTGTCGGCTCCACAGCACGTCCGATAATCATCTTGAACTCAGCAAAATTATATGCAGTCTTATCTCCCCATAAAAGCATGAACTGGGTGTTTCCCTGTAACTTGTTGACATCGAACCAACCCAAGCGATACCAACCTTCTTCATCATTGCTATCCAGTTTCACACCGTTTTTCCACTTGATAGAATCCAGCATGGGACCAGGAATGACATAGAAGGCGGTATCATTCAGGTAAGCCACATCGTATGTGTAGTTTTTCTTTAGGTACGCGCGCAATTCAACAAGTTCCTTGGGGCGCTTCGCCTCGATGGAATCGACCGACTTAAACCCAATAATCATATCCGAGGAATCCGGGAAATGGCCAGCGATATTCAAGTGAGTATGAGTACTGGAGTCTAGCTGTTTCAATACAGCAGAATTTACAACAACATTTTTCACCCATTCGTTGTCATTTCTATACAGGCGCTTCATTGACAAAGATTCGCTATTCGGACGCACGGGTGTTACCGCAAGAGAATCTTCGGATTTTCGATAGATTATATCTTCCTTAAGCGAATCTGCCTTGACATATAGGGTATCGTTGGAGGCAGACAACCTAATTGACGAGACACCACCCGAAATCTTAGCTGAATCAACCCTCAAGTTGCTTATTGTGGCATCGACCTTATCACCGACAAGATTGCTGAGCACCGTTGTAACGGAATCGAATTTTACAAAGAATCGACTGCTGTCGGCATCAAAGTTCCGCGACGAAAGTTGGACAGGGAATTCAAGCTTCTTGTTCCCGAATTTAGAGACATCGACGCTATCCCTGAAAAGAGCTTCCAGCGATTTAGCACTTGCAATCTCAGGCGAATTCACCATGTTTTTAATGACACTATCGCCACGCACCATTCTGGCGGTCCACGCAGAGTCGGAATAATCCCCGTAATAGTAGTGTGCGCGCGAACCAAAGTCGTAATACTTATAGCAAGGTGCGGTTCCATTGTCCGTAAATTTCCAGTCTTCTCCGGAAACCTTGCAGGTATCATTCATTTGTCGTCGCCAATTTGCCGTTGCAGGATAGTCAATCGTATCAACCGTAACCGTTCCTAGAGCCTTGCTACGTCCAACATAGAATGCAACGGAATCTGTTCCTGAATAATATGGAGTTTTCGTTACAGCAATGTCGTTGCTTTTTGCGAAAAAGAAGCATTTACTCGTAGAATCATCGTTCCTTTTAAAATTCGCATTTGCAATAGGGGTACAGCCTTGTAATCCGTTCCTACTAACAACTGCAGCTTGGAAATAATCAAGATCATTGATCGGGCTATAGAAATGCAAATCGAAGCGGGCATCCTGCATGTGTGCGGAATCCTCGTCGGCAAACAGGAATGTATTCTCACCACCATCCATTACCGATGCAGGGTACATCGGCAGATACTGAACTTCAAAGGGCGTCAAGAGTCCATAGGTCTTATCTTTTTTCCATGTATTCCCATCGTAATAGGTACCGACGCCGATCCTGCCATGAGATTCAAGGGCTTTCAGGTAGCCGCTCGTATCTCCATACACCGTTGTGTTCGTATGGTCAAAGCGGACCGTACGGTTTACAAGATTATCCATGCCGAACGGGGCATTCCAATAGGCCGTATCAGGGATTTCTAAAAGAAGGTTAAACTTTATCCGTTCATTACGTGCGGCATCATTATACCAGCAATCATTGTGGACTTGTCCCATATTGGTGTAAAAAACGCCATTGATAGGATTCAAAGACACATTAAACAGTTTCTTATTTGGATCATATCCACTAGTATTGTTCAAATTATCGCTAGGCCCATAAACACAGGTTGTGCTATCACCAACAACGAGGCAACCGACAAAATCCTGTTCAAAAACAAATGGGATAGTATCCTTGCTATACCTATTGTCATCAGACTGCATAGGCAAAGAAAATGTTTTACTCCATACGGGAGTCACCTCAATTGTATCTATGGGAATTGTTTCTTCTCCATCTTTTTCTGCATATTTTTTTACTTGATTATCAAGGAAAGCATAAAGGGTTAGATAGTTATATCTTGTCCCCGACAACCCTCTGCCACTGCCAATCTTGCCTATAAATTTGTTAATATCAAAGGAACACGTTCTGTTTGCTTCATCAAATGCAAACTTTCGAAGATAATAGAATGTTCGCTTATCATCATCTTCATGAACACCCTTTCCAGGACACTTTGCATACACTGTTGCAACATCCAGTTTTGCCATAATAACTAGCTTCAGTTCCTTCCTATGCCTCTTAATCGCTAGACTGAATCGTTTCGGCTCATACTTGAGAATCTCTTGCGTTCCGGAGATTTCACCTTTTAGGGGGATTCCGTCAACAAGCGAAGAGTCCGGCAATTTCCATCCGCTGATATTGGCCTTGACCAGGTAATCTGCCGTGGGTTCGTAACGGTACATTCCGGTATTTCCATAATCGGAATTGGCTTCGGAAACATAGATTGCCGGGACCGTGTTATGCGGATTCTTGGGATATGTAGGAGTCAAATCCCTCATCGTTTCCGCATGCCTTACACGGAACGTCGCTACTGCCGGGGATGGCGCCTTGGAAGAATCCACAGGTATTGCCATTATTTTCAACGTGTACACCCCTTCATTCGCAACCGATGTTCCGGAAATTTTTCCATCCCACCGGACCTGATAGGCACTGTCGCTCACATTCGCACGCTTTGTTTCCGTCGAATCCTGCAATACAG
The DNA here is from genome assembly GCF_002210325.1 of Fibrobacter sp. UWB1. NCBI lineage: Bacteria > Pseudomonadati > Fibrobacterota > Fibrobacteria > Fibrobacterales > Fibrobacteraceae > Fibrobacter > Fibrobacter sp. UWB1. The sequence continues at coordinate 45,878 of NZ_MWQL01000017.1, read as the reverse complement.
CTATACAAGTGCCGGAGGCATCCACGATGCACGCCATTACCTTGGCATCCCTGTACTTGATGCCATACTTCGCCACCATGGAACCCAACTTAAAGGCCCTTCGCTCACACAGACTGTCCGGTGTCGTTTCATCAGCACAGACAAGTGCGGAATCCTTTTTCATGAGCATGAGGTCGGGTAGCGTATCGGGAAGCACAACTTCGAGTTCTGGCAGCTTTATCCTGACTTTTATCGAATCCCTAATGACTAGCGGATTATTCGCAACGTTTTCCGTAATTTCGGCGTAAATTGTCATTGTCCCTTTTGCCGGATACATGCCGTTTTCCGGGACGCCGTCCCATTTGAAGTTGAGGCCGTATGCCCGAGGATCCACAGTCCAGCCGATCAATAGCGGATCGAGCGTATCGCTGCTAACCAGCCCGTTTGCTATCCAGTAAAAACCATCATTTGACTTATCCCCGAAATAGACCTTCATCTTCGGCAAGGTCGTATCCGCAAACGCATTTGCTCGCGATACATGGAACGCCCTTGTCGCAGTCATTACCACATGCCCCACACTTCCAGTCAGAAGCATCTTGCGGTTCGCAGAAGAAAGTGGACGCAGTTCGGGGAAATCCTCGAAATACATTCCCGACGACGTCGGCAACGCGGCAAAAACATAATCAAGTGGACGAGTCGTACATTTTTGGGCATTATTCCCGTCAGGTCCCTCGCAGGTATGGCCAAAGCCGAGCGAGTCGTACGTCACTTCCAATGTATCGCCAACGGCAAGTCCATTCCATTGAAGATGGTAGCCGTCTTCCTGTTCATAGAACCACACGGCGGACTTGCCAGAGGAAGTATCATTCGGAGCTCCGAAGTACGGATTGCGCCAGGCCTTCGAGACAGATTCATCGAACATACCCACGCCAGCGGCATCCTTGGCGTACACACGCATCATGTAACTGCTATTGAACAGTCCCGACAAATGCAGGGAAACATCCAGCGTATCCTTGCCGACAACCAGGCTGTCTTTCGGGGAAACTACGAAATGGTGCTCTACACCCGCCGAATCAATCATTCCCAAATCAACCCATGCAGTATCTGTCACCCATAGGGAATCGGGCCCGTTGATGCAAACGGTATCGGCGTCCGCGGCGCAAGTTCCAAGTTCGATAACGTAGGATCCTTCAATATAATTCCCGTTTCCGAGGTTACGGTCAAGGTACCCCAAAACGGCATCGTTGCTCTGCGAGATCCTGGAAACATTCTGGAACTTGTCATTTTGCAGGGCAGAAACCACGGAAATTCCCGATGTTTCCCAAACAAGCACGCTGTCCGTACCAAGCGAATCGACGCGGGCATAGCGCAATCGATAAATGGTGTTCAACGAATCCGCGAGCTGGTAAGGAGGCGCGACACCCGTAATGGCGACCAGTTTCGCAGTCGCACGTTCATCGTACGGGGAAGTGATTGCGGGAGTCCGCTCGCCCATATAGAACAGGTCCGTCTTGACGGTTGTGTTTCCGGCAGCATCCTTACATGCGACTTCCAGATAGCACTTGCCATGCCGACCTTCAAGGGAATCCAGCGCAAAAGTCACCGAGTCTTTCTTTAGGGCATTATCCGGGATGCGTTTCCAGCCGGTCGTATTCCCACAACCACTTATGCTGTAGTGGCAATGCATTCCTGTGCGGTTCGTTTCCACGTCGTAACGTTCGTCCGCAACAATCCTCGCCGAGTAATCCTTGTCGGAATCGGAATAGACCAGTTTTGTACTCACCAGGCTCTCGATGTATGGCGCTGTCTTGTCGACACGCAACCTTTTCGGAAACGCGTAGGCGGAGCTGTTGCCGGCGGCATCGCGCACGTGGGCGCGGACTGCATAGTCGCCGTCTTCGAGACGCATGCCGGACATTTCCGTCCAAGTGCCGTTCACGGCATCCCCGTCCTTGACCCATACGGAATCGCCTGCGTGGTCAACCTTCGCGGTATCGCCCTGGTGGATAAAATTCCAGGCGACGGTCACGGGAACACTGTCGCGACCGCCTAGGGATTCCGTTAGCTTGTACGATATTTCAAGCAGACTGTCTTCGGTTGCGTAATCGTACGCATTGTTCCGGGCTGGTCTGGAAAGTGCGGAATAGGCTGATGCCGAAGTGGAACTACCCCGCATCGCGCCGTCACTCATTACAGGGGCCCGCGTATCCACGAAGAAACTGTCAAATACGACAGACGAATTTACGAAGTCGTTCGAATCGGGCCAGAGGGTATCCGCAATACTCCCCGGATGGGAGCTGATTGCATCTACGAGGTCAACCATTTTGCCGTAAACGGCGCTGTCGGGCACGGCGTAGTCCACGGCATAGGCTTCTATGCAATAATTTCCATCGCCATTGTTCTTGATAGCATCGCGCGTGACGTTGTTCCACTGTATTGCGAACTCCTTCGAGGCCACATCGGCCATTGCCGGGAAATCCGCGACGCGGGTCTTGCAACGGTTCAAGGAATCGCCGTCCATCTTTTTCAAGGCAAGCCGCATCGCGCGGATATCGGGAATTCCATTCCCAGTCCACGAGAAGCGTGCAGCGAAGGATACGCTGTCGGGGTTGACGACTGCGCCCTCGGATGCGAGCGCGAGCGCGGGCGGGGTCCTGTCAACTTTAAACGGCACTTCGTAGGTATTCGAGGAATCCTTGGACGCGGTGTCGGCAATGTTCTTGATATCGACAAAGAACTTCCAGAGGTATTCGCCCTCATGCGGGTTCTCGTCGGCGTGGTTCGAAGCGAAGTACGCACTCGAGGAATCGTAGACGATACCGGTTTCACTTGCGCCGGATGCAATCAGCGACGAATCAATGTACCATTGGACCTCCGGTTTCATATCGCGTAACGGGTAGGTTATGACCGTATCCACGGACTGCAACACAATCGAGTCCTTCGCCGAATCCGCCTTGAAGCCCTGATAGCCCAAGGCACTTGCGTAGGCCTTGAAGCCCTGAATCTTATTCACGACCACATCGCGCTTGGGCCATACCGGATCCAACTTGTTCGCCGTCGCCTTGAACAGGTAGTAGAACCGCTGCGTATTCGAAAGGCCTATCTTGTTCACCGTCGAAATAGTGACCGTATTCTGGTTGTCTTTCTGAATGGCGAGAAGATTCTTGTAACCGTAATCGCTCGGCACAAAATCGAATTGACCATTTTTCTTGACCGGATGACGAACAGTCTTTTTCGGCTCGCCCCAAGGTTCGCCAGCACTACGCTGATATACCTTACAGGCTTTGTCATCATCCTCTGCTTTTGTAATATCGCACTCCCAAGCAATCTCAGTAACGAAATTGAAATTCATGCGGATCTGGCGTAACCTGTGCGGCATCAGGTCGTCCACCACAAAAGAATACTTTTCGATCCAATCTTCGACCGTAATCGCGGGAACTTCATAACGCTCCACATGGCGAATAGGGACATAGTCCGAGGTATCCTTTCCTTCAGGGGTAAGTCCATCCACCTTTTCCCAGCGGTCAACCTTCACGCCCATCTTTGACCAGTCGGACTCCGACTTGAAGCGGAGAGGTTTTGTCAATCCCGAAAGAGGCTGATTCTTTTGAGTTGACGTCAAATCGTTAGACGATTTGAACAAACCTAAAGCACAATCAACTCCGTTCTTTGAGCCGATATAATAACAGTTACGATTCAGGGTAGATTTTTTACGGTCAGTCAATGACATTCCCTGAAGCTGATTCAACGTCGCAGTATCGTTCAAAGCCAAGTTCACGAACGGACGCTCATAGAGAAAGTCTTCCATAAGGTATGGGGTATAAGAAGAACCCTCTGACAAACCAATCGGAGAGAAGGTGTTCTTTGCAGCCTTCATGTCGTCAAGGTAATTTTTTTGAAGAGGAATACTGTGTGACTTGACAAGGTCGTAAATTCCCGTAGACAAAGCTGCACCAACATAAGAACTCGCAACCACAGCAGTCCCGATACCCAAAGCAATTTTCGCACCATCAGACACACCTGTCCAAGCGAAAGCATCAATAAGGAGCATCGCAACCGAGGTGATTTCCAAAATGGACGACAAATCACCAACAGACGTAAAATCACCTAGCATTGTCGCAACTTCGCCTGATGCAGCAGGAGCCGCATTGAAATATTCACGTTTGACATCAACACGAGTGTCGTTAAGGACACCCACATTTCGTCCTTCACTAGACGCTGCAGGAACAATACTGCTTCCGTTATCTTGCATCGGCATCCCGGAAAAGCCAAGCAAAGAAGACACTAGGGCATTCACGGTACGGGCAGACCAATCACCCGTTCCCATTAGTTGCGCCCCGTAGTTCGCAATCGGGAAAATAAAGTTATCTGGGAGCAAATAGCCAAGATAGTTGAATACGCCTAGATCCAGTAATTCCGGGTCGGTAAAAGTCATTCCATCTCTACTCGCCAGAATTCTAAACATGGGAAGAGAGTCAACTTTATTTTCAAAATCGAGTTTATTCAACGAGTCAATGGTTCCATAACCATGCTGAAGGGGATCGACATAATGGACCAAGGGATCATCGTAATAGTATATTTCGGGAGCGAACGCATATGTCAAAGCATTGCCATATTCTTCAATGGCAAATACTTCGGCCATCATCACAATTCCAGCATAAATTGCGGGCTCTGCACCTTTCGATAAAAACAAGGTTGTCGCAAGGCCCGCAACCAACGGAGCGGCCTTTAAAAAATTCGTACATGTCAAGTTCCAGAAAGATTCTTCTCTTATACTCTTTTCAATCAACATGTTCAACGCACCAGTGCCCTCGTGCGGAGAATCAAGCGTCACAATCTTGTCCACATCTCCATTGTAGAAGTTGCCCTGTACATACTCACGGGAAACGACTCCACCCATAGAGTGGCCGATAAGGATGTAACGTGATGCTAGTTGGCGATATAGATCAGGATATTGACGCATTGAATCCAACGCTATTTGTCCATAAACCTCTCCAGGAATATTTTTATCGTAAAAATAAGCCTTTACCTCCTGAGCTTCTTCAAACAATGTTCGACGATGCTTATATTTTGTATCCTTCAAGTTCCACGTTCTGTCACCTAATTCATACGCATTGTTCAACGAAGTATTTGCCGGATTTGAGAAAGACCGCCAATTATACACATATGATTTTTTCACATATTCTTTTTTATCCTCCCATCCCTGTTCTTCAAAGACCTTAGTCGACACCCAGTTCGTAATACGGTCACTATTATCGTAAGCCCCCAAAGTAGCACCATTTTCAAGAGACCCCTCAGCATAGTAAGCTTCATTCGTATCTTTTTCATCAAGGAATCCTTTTTCTTTTCCATACGCCCCATGGATAATCATCACATTATAATTTTCAATAGATTCCATCGGCCGAGAAATAGCCCAAGTGTCACAAATAAAAGCCAATAAAATAAGCCAAATAACCATTCTATTCATAATTTTTCCTATTCACTCAAATCAAGAATTACTTCACCATTTCTTTTAAATTTTAAAGGCCTTATCCATAAAACATCCTCATCGCACAGAATTTGGCTATCAATCAGAACACAAAAACGGCCCCCCAATTCGATGATATTTCCCCAAAACCCCCCCATTCCAAATTCAAACGAAATACGAAGGGAGTCTTTTTGATTTTTTTTCAATACTCCCTCTTGATGCCATTCATTCCAACTCATGCAATACACATCATCACCCCATGCCCTAACATCATCGCATTCCTTAATCCAAGCCAACTCCTTGTCCAGTCGCTTATAAGTAAGTGTTCCTGCCACCGTATCCAAGACCGCATAATTGCATGTATCACCATCGGCGGTCAAGGATTCACCGCTTCTACCTATGAATGTTCCGTCTAGCCACTGCTTTAACGAACTTATCCTAAACTCTGCAGAGCACTTTTCACTCTTTTTGGTCAATTTGATTTCGTGTGGTCTCTCGCCAATTTTCCATAACTGAACAGATTTCGAGACTTCACCACCCCAAATCACAGAATCCGCCATCTGACCACCAAATATCCCAGTCATGTCCTCACTTGAAAGCGAATCACACCATCTTGGACCATCTTCCTGGACACGGTAATTATAAACACACAGGCGTTCGCGGCCACAACCGTCTAAATCAATATATTCGCCATTCCACCGATCCGTAATTTCACTCCAACACCGATAATCCCCAACCATAACTAGGCTGTCATCAACAAAACCAACAACCTTGGCCCCACTACGCGATTCCTCCCACTTAAAGTCAACATCCGTACACCCCCACATGCTTACGCATACGAAAGCAGCAACCATTATCTCGATTGCAATAACCACCAAGTTCTTATTAAATCTTTTCATTTTCATAGGATAATCCTTTTGAAAAGCGAAATTGTATATTTTTGCAAAAATAGAAATTTGTCTGTAAATCGTCACTAAAATTTTGCTTAACAAAAAAAGGCCAAACTTTCTTTGCAGTTGGATAATTCACAAAATGTAAAGTATACAAATGAACTTATTTTTGTAACAGATTTATAAGCATACATACCAACCATTGCGCATTCATCAATCCGTTTTTTGACATTATTACAGCAAAGGCTTCTTAACGGGAACCCTTAAAATTCCAGCCTTTACTCTATAATTCTTTATAAATTAGCGTTCGCTTTTGCATCGTTCGACAATATATGAGAAAGCATAAGTACAAACCAATCTAATGGTATCAAAAACGCCGCCCAAACTATCTTTCGCATAAAGTTCCCTTTTTTAGCTACTTTGTTATCACCAAGTCATCTGACGAATAACTTATCGAAGAACCCGTAGAATCAACAAACGAATTATACTTCATCCATGTTTCAGGATAATTCACATCAAAGCCATCACTTTTCATTTTAGTCACAATATTTCCATTCTTATACACCTGAGTTACCATAAAATTCCCATACAACACAGGAGGATATCCCAGAAAATCTCGTTCTTTCGTATTTTCCAAAGAATCAACAACACCATCTGAAGCCAGTATGCTTATGGCTCCCATAGCGTCTGCCAATCTCTTTACACACAAAATTTTCCCATCAATGTACGTAATATCGTCACATCCTTCTAGCCACGAGTATTCGCCAGTAAATTCCATTTTTTTCACGACGCCCGTTGCAGTATCCAACACAGCATATGGACAAGGATCCGCATCCTTTAATAAAACATTTCCATCTTTCCATGGTCTTGCCATTACGACAACATAACGGTGTTCTAATTTGCACCCATCTTCCCACTTCATTTTTTTACGAACGTCAATATTCTTTCCCACTTTCCAAAATCCAAAATTGTTCTTTTTATCATAGAACAGTACTGTTGAATCGGCCGCCAGTCCCCAAATTATGGTTATAACACCATCAATCGTATCTCCCCACAAGGGCCTCTGCTTGTTACGATAATTCACAAGGAAAAGTCCCTGGTTGATTGTTCCGCCATCGCAATTTTCCCAATAGTCACAACTTTCCGTATGGTCAGTCCAGCCACGGCCATTCGTTTCCAGAGCCAGCGAATCATCCAAAATTGCAACCACAAGGCCACTGTGCCTTTTTTCATGCACTTCGTGAGTCACCTCCTCATCAAACAGTCCGCACCCCCACATGCCTACGCACGCAAATGCTGCCAGAGCAGCCACAATCAGTCTTTTAATCTCAACCATCATAAAGGAGACCTCCTTTGCCACCAACCCAAAGCCCGAAAACAGCCCGGGATATGTGATGACAATCACACGTAAATATACTCTATATTTTGTACAAAATCAAATATAGTGGCTTGGACCAGTCTGATTCGGACTTGAAGCGGAGAGGCCTTGTCAAGCCCGAAAGGGATAGATTCTTATGGGTTGAATTCAAGTCATTTGCCGACTTGAAAGGAGCTTGACATGGGATTCAATTATTTCAAGACTTTGTTGTAAACTTCGATCTGGCGCTGAATGATGCCGTCCCAGGTGAAGCATTCGTGGATGCGCTTCTGGGAGCCCACGAGCAGGTGCTTTACGAGCTCGGGCTCGGCGGCGAGGCGCTTGTAGGCGCTTGCGAGGGCCTCGGGGTCTTTTTCGGGAACGAGGATCCCCGTTTCGCCGTCGATTACGACATCGGGGATTCCGCCCACATTGCTTGCCACAATCGGGAGGCCAAGTTCCATGGCCTCGATGAGGACGACGCCGAGGCCTTCGGTGTCGCCCTTGCTGTCGACAATCGCCGGGAGCGTGAAGACGTTGGCAGTCTTGTATTCATTGGCGAGCGCTTCGGGCGAAAGCTTGCCGGTGAAGATGATATCGGCAGGTAGCGCGGCAGAGCCGCCTTGGATTGCTTCGTCACTTGCGTTCCTCGCAATGACGTTTGCGGCTTGTTCTTTCAGTTGTTCGGTCAAATCGCCGACGCCGACGATTCGGATTTCGAAACTTTCGCGGGGCAGGTATTTGGCCGCTTCAATCAGGTAGCGAATGCCCTTGCGTTCAATGTGGCGCCCGACGAACAAGATTTTGAACTTGTTATTTATCGGGTGCGGCTCCATTCCGAATTCCGAATTCCGATTTCCGAATTCAAGAGTCGTACCATACGGGCTCCATTCCACATCGACATTGCGGAGGGCCTTGATTTTACCAGCAGTAAAGCTCGAGTTCGCAAACACGGCCTGCGCCTGGCTAATAGCAAATTTAAGGAGCGGCTTGACCCATTTCTTTTTGCGGATAAGCAAGAGTTCTGCCCCGTGGAAATTCAGCACCAGCGGGATTTTGAACAACTTAGCGGCACCGAGCGCGATGTAGGCGTGCGGAAACGGCCAATGCGCATGGATGATGTCGGGCTTAAACTTGCGGCAAATTTTAATGCACTTGAAAAACCCGCTGATGATATAGGGAATCGCCAAGAGCTGCAGCCAGGGCTTGTTTGCCATCTTGCTAGGAGCGCCTTCTTCGTGCGTCAAGAATTCCCATTTGGCGGGCGCATAGCGAAAACGGTTCACCTTGACGCCGTCGATTTCGTGACTTTTGAGCCCTTTGTATGCAGGCGCCAAAACCTGGATGTCGAGGCCAGCCTTTTTGAGGTGCGCAATAGAGGTCCGCAACCAAGGGACTTCGGCGTCTTCGTGAAAGCGCGGGTAAACCGAACCGATGACTAAAACTTTTTGAACGCCGGATTGTTCAGTCATAACTACACAGCCGCCGGCGTGGGCGCGTTCTGAATGCAAGCCGGGTAAAGGATCGGCTTAATGACATTATCCAAAATGGCCTTGATTTTACCATTGTTGTCAGCGTCGGCCTTCTGTTCGATACGGCCCTTCACGCGCAACCAGCCATCGAGTTTGGAATCGAGCAAAAGCATGCCGATTCCCGATTCGTGTTCCAGGAACCCGATAATGTCGCTTCCGCGGCTACCACTGCTCAATACGGCAAAAATGGAATTCCAGAACTGCGTGAAATCGCCCTCGTCGGGTAATTCCTTTTTCAATGTTTCAAAATCAAATTCCAGATATACAAACGAGCTGTTATCCTCGTCGCTGCGGATAATTTCTTCTTGACAACGTCTTTCAAAGATCTCTTCGGTATAAATCGAGATATTATACTTGTGTTTTCGTATCAAATTATAGAGCAGCTCTTTCATCATCGACTCAAATTTAGGCTATTTTTACGACATGCAGCGATTGTTAAAATTGAAAAAAGTGCTCAAGAACAGCATTTTGGCGACCTCCGTCGAAAATTTCAAGGGAATCAGGGCAGGAACCGCAAAATACCGCCACCTGACCGAAGACGAAATCCAGATTCTCGAAAAAAACGGTAACCGCTCCGAATCCTGGGACAAGGTCATGGTCGAATCTGACTTCGACGCAAACCGCATTATCCGTTCGTCGTTCATGGGCGAAGTCTACCTGCCTAAATTTTTCGGAACGCTTTTATTGCCGGGCGACGTGTCGTTCCCTACAGGCATTTACGACAGCCTTGTACACAATTGCTTTATCGAAAACGCATTGGTCCATAAGGTGGCCATGCTCAGCAACATTCTGGTTCGCAGCAGCGCGGTTATCCAGAACGTGGGCTCCATTATCAGTAGCGGAAAAATCAGCTACATGATCGGGAATTCCATGCACGTGGGCAACGAAATGGGCGGCCGTAAAGTCGCCGTGTTCCCCGAAATTACCATGGAACTTGTAGAAGCACAGCTGTTCCACAAGCCTGACCCCGAAGTCGCAGCAGCCTTCGACGAACAGCTCAAGGCCTACCGCGAAGAGACTGCGTTCCCGTTCGGCGTCGTGGGCAAGGGCGCCGTGGTCTGCAATACAAACATTATTCGTAACAGCTGGATCGGCGCGCACGCACGCATCGAAGGTGCCGAGAAAATCCGCAATTCCGTGGTGCTTTCTTCGCTCGAAGAACCGAGCCACGTTTACGATTCCGTGATTCTCGAAAATTCGAACGTGCAAAAGTCGGTCACCATTCACACCGGTGCCGAGGTGCAGGGTTCTGTACTCATGAGCCGCACCACAGTCGCCTGCAAGGCAATCGTGAAGTCTTCGATTATCGCGCCGTGCTGCCACATCGAAGAAGGCGAAGTCAACAGCTCTTACGTGGGCCCCATGACCCAGATGCACCACCACTCGCTCTTGATTGCGGCCCTTTGGCCCGAAGGCTGCGGAAACCTGGGCTACGGCGCAAACGTGGGCAGCAACCACACCGGCCGCATGCCCGACCAAGAAGTCATGCCCGGCCAGGGAATGTTCTTTGGCCTCGGCGTGAATATCAAGTTCCCCGCGAACTACCGCGAATCGCCATTCACCTTGATTGCGACAGGACTTACCACGCTCCCGCAGCGCGTCAAATTCCCGTTCTCGCTGATTCGCCCGGGTGACCCGCAACTGGTGGGAGTGGCTCCTCGCCTGAACGAAATCGTACCCGGTTGGAACTACGCCCGCAACGCCTACGCGCTTGACCGCAACCTCTACAAGTATTCGCTGCGCGGCAAGGGCATTGTACCCGCCACCTTCTACAGCATCTTTAGCCCCGAAACCGTGCGCTATGTTTTCGACGCCTACCAGCGCCTGCAAGTGAGCGCTATCCGCGACATTTACACCAAGGAACACATCGACGGCCTCGGCGAAAACTTTATGCGCGAACGCATTCGCCAGCAGGCGATCAAGACGTACCAGGAATACATGGAACGCTACGCGCTCGAGCAGATTATCACCCTGGTTGTAAACGATGCAAACCTGCAGGCGCAACCCGTAAAGGAACTGCGCCGCATGGCCACCAACGACGCGAACAAGGACGTGATGCGCGTGGTAGCCTTGCCCGAAACGTTCGACGATTTGCTCAAGCGTTACCGCCAGCTTGAAAAGGACTGGTACGAACGCGTGACTCACGGGCTCGACAAGGACAACGAACGCGGCCGCCAAATTTTTGACGACTACGATGACGCGCACCCGATCGACAAGGGATTCACCGAATGGGAAAAAGCCCGCGTCGAAGAAAAGTTGCGCCGCCTGAATTCCATTGTCAAAACGAACAAGCCCGAATAGCAAAGATGAGTTCTGCCACGCTGATTCTCGCCCTATTGCTTGCCGTTGAATTCTTGGCACGCCTTGTGCTCGAAATTCGCGAACGCAGGCTTACTCAATTGCGCGGCGGAATCTTTGCCTTGTTGCGCCTGGTCCCGCTATTGAACGATATCGTGCCGCTGCCCGAAAACAAGAAGGAACCGGCCGAAAACGAATTCGTGAAAAAGCACGAAGAAGGCCACAAGGAATTGCGTCACGGCATTTTGCGGAACCTCGCTAAAGTGGCCCTGTTGCTATTGGCCGTGTGGCTGTTCGCCTTCTTGCTTGCAAGCCACGGCATGTCGCTTGTGGAATCTGTGCTGTGGTTACACCTGGCGGCCATTCCGTTCCGCATTGTGTTCCACCTGTACTGCTGGCACCAGGAATATGAAGCCGACCGCTACGCCTTCGAAAAACTCGGCAAAAAAGTCGCCAAGGCGGCCATGCGAAACCTCGCCGAAAGCGAAATCCCGTATACGAAATTGTTCGCAGTGGTTTACCGCGAACACCCGACTGTCGCCATTCGCAGTCAAAAGATTTTGAACAAAGAAATTAAGGCGGACTAATTCACGCGAGGACGGCGCCCCAGCACAAGAATCACGCCGTTCACCACGAACGCGGCAATCATCAGGATATCCCCGGTATGCTGGCCAAGCGAACCCGGTAACGCCGGACACAGTTTACCAGCGAGCGCCAAGATTCCACCTGCCACAATGGCAGTCCCCACAAACTTGGGCTTTGCCTTAAACCCTAAAAGTCCCCATAGAATGGGCACCGTAAACGCCCCTGCATAAACCGCAAGCGCCAACAAGAGCGTGCCGATAATATCGGTAAACACAAGCGCAAGCAGGAGTGCCACGATTCCGTTCAGCAAGATGATGATACGGGCCTGAAATAGCGAAGGCTTGCGGCACAATCCGTTAATGATAATGGAACTGCTCAAAAGCGTGGTGTCGGCACTGCTCAGCACCACACTCAAAAGCGCAAGCGCAAACACCGGCAAAAGCGCCGACGGAAGCACAGCATCTGCAATCGCCGTAATGCGGGCGCCCTGCACGTGAGCAAAGTTCACACCATAAACCGCCAGGAACCCGATCACGAATGCCACAGGAATCAAGACGCATGCGGCCATGCCGATCGCCTTCTTGGCAGTCGCCGCATCCTTCGCGCAGAACATGCGGCTATAAATATCGGGGCCTGCCGTATACGTGGTACCATAGGTGAGAATCAGAAGGAACAAGTCGAGCGGCGTAAAGTTCGCGTTGAACGGGAACTTGGGCGCTACACTGGTCGTAGCGCTTGCCAACATGCTGCCGAGCTCACCGCCACCAAACTTTGCAAAGCCCGCCAGCAGCAAGAGCCCGACAATGATCAGGCATGCCTGCAAAAAGTCAGTACGCAAAATCGAAAGCTGGCCGCCCGCGAGCGTGTACCCCGTAAACACGACCGCCGAAACGATTGCGGCCGTCGTGTACGGCATCGAGGTAAAAGTCATGAGCAGTTTTGCCGCGGCAATAATCTGGGCCGCCACAATGCCTGTCCAGGCAACCGGAATCACAATGGTCGCCACCAGGCGCGGGCCCTTGCCGTACAGGTTCTCGACCAAATCCGGCAAGGAATATTTGCCATGCTCGTAGGCACGGCCCGCAATCGGAATCAACGCAAACAGGCCAAGCGCACCCACCAGCATGAACCAGCTCGCGGCCCCGCCGAGCTTTGCGCCGCTATCGACGGCGCCAATCACGGCCGACCCGCCAAGAATCGTTGCAACCAGGCTACCGGCTACCGCCTTCGCCGACGCCCCTTTGCGCGCCACGAAAAAATCGGGAATGTCCTTTACGCGCCACGCACTGCGCACCGCAATCGCAATCAAAAATGCCAAGTATATAATTAAAGCAATGTTCATGTTCTTCCGTCAAGCCCGCAACAGCAGGCATTTCCATTTCTAAAATTTAAAAAAAGGCTAAAGATTGCTTCGCCCCTTTCAGGGACTCGCAATGACGTGAATCTAGAATTTCCGGCTCATGACAAACATGACCGTGCGCAAGTCCCATTCACTCCCCACCTGCTTTTGCAGCAATTCTTCGGTGGTCGGGTAGCGGCGATTTTCGAACTTGCGGTCGCGCGAGACAGACGCCATGAGCATGCCGTTCCATTTTTCGCTTACCTTAATCGAGGCCATCGGAGTTATACTCACCGTTATGAATCCCGGATTGTAATCCTTGTACGCCTTGTCAAAATCATATTCGTGCTTGAAGCCGCTCGCATTCACCGAAAGCATGGCCATAGGCACGCGCTCGAACGGCATCATGTAAATCAGCGTGCCGCCGTACTTGTACTTGAATCCGTTCACCGTGTTTTCGTTGCCGGCCTTCCAAACCTCTTTATCTTCGGCGCCTGTATACGCAGAATACTTGAATTCCGCCGTTCCCTTCAAAATAATCTTGGTCCAATCGCTCTTGGGCAAAAACGCAAGCAACGGTATAGTGAGCGCCGAATGGTAACGCACGCCGTATGCGTACTCCGTAAACATGACATCTTGCCGGTAGTTCCTTTTTTCAGTATCGTACACGCCCATGAATGTCACGGTTTTGCCATAGTTCAGCGCCGTCCCCGTATTCGCCTCGGCACCCAGTTCCAGCAAGTGCATCAACTCGATTGCGGCATCCAATTTTAGGCCAACCCCGGCAAAGTTCACATCGCCTGCCGCCAGGCCCTTAAAGCTCAGCAGTTTGCCGAAATCCTGTTGCACCTTAAAATGGTACGTGTACGCGGGCGCCGCAAACGCGAAGAATGGCCAGTTGTGCAAGGTCTCTGAATTCCTGAGCGAATTATGCGGCAACAACAAAGCGGCAATCGAAAACACGCCCTCGCGCGAAGTCTTGAGCCCAGTGCTATCGGCCACGGCAACGGAATCTTTCTTGACTGCCGAGCTGTCGGCGGTTTCGGCGGCAACGGCGAACGCGACGCCAAACAGCACCATTACGAACACCAGCTTGCATATTTTTCGCCAAGACATAAGCCTTGGGAATATAGATAAACATCCCGCCCAAGTTGCCCCGCATACCCCAAAATTTGTATATTCTTGAGCACAGAGGTTTATATGTCTCGACTTTTTAGCTCTCTCGCAATTCTTTTTACCGCAATCGCATTTTGTGCCACAAGCGCCCTCGCCTTCGACGTATCGGTCAAGGCGAACGTCGATAACGCCCAGGTGTTCGTGGGCGACATGTTCAATTACGAAATCCAGGTGGTGGCCCCCGAAAACGCAATCGTCGACTTGCCGAGCTTTGTCGGAAACCTCGGCAGTTTCGAAGTCAAGGAAATGAAGAACGAAAAGGTGACCGAGGGCATGCCCAAGGGTACCGCCAAGTTCGTGTGGAATGCAACGCTCAACACCTTCGTGAGCGGCGACTTCCTGATTGCCCCGCAGCAAGTGAGCGCCGTCGTCGGTAGCGATACCGTCAAGACAAGCACCGACCCCGTGGCCGTCAAGGTTTCTACCCGCACCACCGGCGAAGAAGAAGACATCCTGGAAGTCGAAGACCCGCTCGACGACCCGCGTCTGCCGCAATGGCTCTACATCGTGCTGATTGTGGTGGGGGTCGCGCTGCTCGTGTTCCTCGGCTGGTTCCTGCATAAAAAGTTTGCAAAAGCAGGTGCCGCTCCCAGGCTCCCGCCGTACGAAGAAGCGGTACTTGCGCTCAAGGAACTCCGCCAAAAGAATTACCTCGCCGAAGGCAACCAGGGCGACTACTTTATGGCCCTCGGGTTCATTACCCGCCGCTACATAGAACGCCGTTTCGAAGTCGATATTCTGGATGCTACCGTGGCCGAACTCAAGCAGCGCATGGCGCACGTGGCAGGCCTTCCGCAGGCCTACAAGGAATCGGTCGTAACGCTTGCCGTCGAAACCGAACCGGTCAAGTTTGCCAAGATGAAACTCGAAGGCGAACGCTGCCGTTTCTGGGACGAATGGGCCGACCGCCTTTTGGAAGATACGAAGCCCACTCCCGAAGAAGAACAGGCCAAAAAGGATGCGCTCAAGGCAGCGGTACAAACCGTAAAGGCAGAACGCGCCAAGGCCAGCAAGAAATTATAGACTAGCGGATTGTTTATTCCAAGGCGTAGCTCACAAAAGCGAACCTCTGGCTATCGGGCGCCCAGGAATTCACGTTAATCGTGCCCTGACCGCCGAACAATTTCAACAACGTGCGCGGCTTGCTCCAGCCGCTTGCATCGCTGCCTGTCATCAGGCGGATTTCGACATCTTTATTCGGAACATGGTCGCCCGGGCGCACATCACTTTCGTGATATGCGATCATGACCACCTTCTTGCGGTCCGGCGAAATATGCGGGAACCAAGTATTCCAATGCGGGTCGTCGGTCATTTGCGTCTGCTCGGAACCGTCAGCCTTCATGCGCCAGGCCTGCATACGCCCCGTGCGCACCGAATTAAACCAGATGTATTCGCCGTCGCAGTCGTATTCCGGGCCGTCGTTTAGCCCGAGGGCGCTTGTAAGCCGCGTCTCGTTACCGCCCGCGGCAGGTATGGTGTAAATGTCGTATTCGCCATTGCGTTCGGCGCAGTAGGCAAGCGTCTTGCCGTCAGTCGTAATGCCGTGCAGGTAACTCGGCGCAAGAGGCGTCACCAGTTCCGGCTCGCGGCCATCAAAGTAAACCTTGTAAATGCGAGAAAGGCCGTCTTCTTTGGTGTGGTGGCTTACATAAAGGCCCGAACCGTCAGAAGCGAGCACGTGGTCGTTATTGCAGTTGTCCACAAAATAGCTCGGCACTTCGGTAATCGAGCCGCCCTCGAGTTCGTACTTGTAGATTCGGCCTTCGCTGTTATATGTCAGGAACTTTCCGTCGGCACTCCAGTTCGGCGCCTCGATCACCTTGTCAAATTCCTTGAGCAACGTCGTCTTGCCCGTTTCGATATCGTAAACCTGCAAGAACGACTTGTTGCCAGAACGATCCCAGACTTCGCCCGGGCTCTGTTCGAACGGGTAAGATACGCCCCAGCTTTCGCGGAGTTTGTCCATCTGCGTCATCATCTGCATGGTCTTTGCATGCGGCATCTCGGGACATTCCTTAAGGCCCTTCTCGAGCGCCGCCTTGCAGCCAAGCACCTCGTACTCGTAGCAGTTTTCAATACGCGGCGGAGTCACCGACTCCACAAGCGCGCCCGCGACATCAAAGCGCTGGATTTCGACCATGTCGTTCAAGTTCTGCACGCGAATGAATCCTTCCGTGCCAAAAATCGTGCCGTCGTTCTTGAGCGGCGCCACCATAGACGTCTTGAGGTGCGCCACCTGGCCGTTCGAATAATTCAAATCGATCCAGTCCGTGGCATCGACGCCCGTATGGAACTTGACGCAGGCGCTCCTCGTCTGAACGATATGGTTGCCTTGCCCGCCGATTTCGGGGTCTGTCAAGAACAAGTCTGCAAAAGTCAAACTGTAAATGCCCAAGTCCAGAAGCGCACCGCCCGCAAGGGATGGGTTACGCAAGCGTTCGATATGCGAAAGCGGCATCGAGAATTCCGCCTCCACGCCATGAACGCGGCCAATATTCCCGGCCAAAATCCAGTCACGCACCATTTGCACCGCCGGCAAAAAGCGCGTCCACATGGCCTCGCAAAGGAAGGTTCCCTTTTCTTCGGCAAGGGCAATCGCCTGCGAGGCAAGCAGCGCATTCGCCGTAAACGCCTTTTCGACAAGCAAGTTCCTGCCGTGCTCAAGGCAAAGCATTATGTCGTTAAAATGTTCGGAATGCGGAGTCGCAATGTAAATCAGGTCGACTTGCGAATCTTGTGCGAGTTCTGCGTAGCTACCGTACGCGCACTTGAATCCGTAATCCGCCGCAAACTTCTGGGCCTTTTCTAAAGTACGCGATGCCACCGCATACGCCTCTACCCCCATACCGCGACTTTCGAGCGCCTTGACAGCTGCCGCCATCTTGGTCGCAATATGCCCACAACCGAGAATTGCAAACTTGAGAACCGATTTATTCATTGCGTAACCTCTTTACAATGAATATAGACTTATTGCGGGCTCTTGGGAATCTCAAGCCCTCTACCAAGTGGATTCAAGTGTATACAAGCTGGTCTTTGGGGTAAAAAATGTATATTTCATGGTAGGGTTTCCCAAAGCACAAAAAGGAGGACGTGCTCATGAATATCCGCAAGCACCTGCAAAGACTCTTTCTCGCATCTACGGCTCTCTTCTGGGCAAGCTGCGGCGATGACGCTAATTCTAGCAGCCCGACCGTAGCTCCGGGAACCAATATTCCAAGCGACTCTACGACGCAAAATGCGCCTAGCGACTCCTTACAACGCAACGAAACCGACAAGGTTGACAGCGTTTCCAACACATCTTCGCAATGCCACGAAGCCGAAAAAATTCAAAAGAGGTCCTTGAACTCAGATCTAATTGACGATCCTGTCAAGGCCGCAACAAGGAACGCCGACCGCAATGCACAAATGGACATTTATGATGAAATAGACGGAGGCTTGATATATAATTACCTAGAACCTCCGAAATGTCTTCAAGATATGCTCGATACACTTGAAGCTCCTGTCTTTTTGTACGGTCCCATGGCCTTCTTTAACGATTCTATCGCGACAAAATTCGTATGCGACGACGGCACAACATACGCCAACGAGGAATACCTTAACTACCAAAAAGACCTGGAATCATACGAAAAGAATCTCGTCATCTTCAACGAGGCATACAGCCAGTTATACGAAAAAAGGTTAGCAGAACTCCAAAAGCAGTTGGATTCCTGCATTGATCAGTCGGAAGAAGCTGAGGAAACCGAGGAATAAACCATGAATATGACAATGTTCAAAACAGCCTTGTTTTTTGCCGCAGCATTGTTCATGGTAAACTGCGGGGACAGTTCCGAAAGCACCCCTGCAGCACCGGCAGAAACTTCCGCTACAGTCCCCGTTGAAATCACGCCTGCAATACCAGAAGATTCAGCCGAAGTCACTTCTATAATCGAAACGGATTCCGTGGACACCACCGAATATTCATGTCACGATTCAAAGTGGATTCCCAAAGAGAACTTCGACATGATGATTGTAAATAATCCTCAATCGTATGCCATGCAAAAAGCGCCCTATATGGCATATAAAAAAACTTTTTTCCCCTTTCTTAAGGATACAGTTGCTCAACTCCACTACGAAAGAACCGGCTACGGATGGTATCCCGACAGCATGCCTTACTGTCTCATAGAAATGATTGACTCCATTTACGTTTATGAATATTATCAGTGGTTTAACGATACAGACGACGCCATAAGCACAGATTCTATTGCTACAGAAATCGAATGTAGCGATGGCACCGTTCACCCTAAAAACGAATACGCCGTTTATACAGAAACCCTAAATGCATATAACGAGCAGAAAAAACTTTACAATCAATTATATGACTCACTCTACGAGAAATCTCTTCATGATATCAAGGCTCTATTGGATTCTTGCCTAAACCACCCGGAAGACTTCCCGATCACCGACCCGGATTACGAAAAGCGTTACCAATCCTATTGGCTAACTCACGACGAATTCGAAGATGATGATGAATAATCAAAAACTATACTAAATAATATTATGGGCGGCCCGATGGCCGCCTTATTTATTCCTTGATGCAACGGACTGTGGCTTTTTCTACGGGAGTATCAAAATCACTAATGTCAAGTCCGAACATCACATAATCTTCTTCGCCGTTTTCATCAACCCTTTCTTGAATTCCTGCATAACTTCCTTCTTCGTCCGATAACCAGAACCAGGAATTCAATTTATAGTTATCATGGACATAATAACTAGTATCCTTCACTCCGTCATACACATACGATTTTATCGTATCAATTGCATTAGGCTGCAAATTCATGCCCGACCAATTAGACCCGTTAACTTTCCAACCTGATTGCGACATCAATGTGCGAGTCGAGATTGTAAGGTCTTTGTTGTTGAGAATCGCATTTCTCAGCTTTCGCACAAAAGCATCCGAAGGGATATGCCATCCATCAGGGCAAGCCGTCTGAGCATCGGCCCAAGTATACAAGCTGTCGCCGCCAAACTTGAGATCTTCAGCCATCACGAGTTCGTCGGCATCCCACTCAAATTCTACCCATATGGCCTTGTATTTCTGCCCATCACGTTCATCAATCATCTCGTAATACCATTTGTGATCTTTTGCATCACATATGTATTTGTGGCCATCATATTCTCCAACCGCACCATCATCAAAGCAAAAGCCAAGCTCATTATCTATTCTTGTCGCAAGGCGCCAACTGTGATCCACGCAAATATATTTAGCACCTAAATTGAGCGTATCGTACAGTTTTGAATCGTCACAAGCGCCAAACTCAACTTCAATGCTATTAGCCATATCCCAACTTTCTCGGCAAATGTAATCTACCCTACCGAGCTTCACAATCTCTCCTATCCGATCTTCGGTACAATCCCCAAAAACATCCGACACGTATGCTTTTTTCCAATATCCATTCTTCATTACATACAAATCTTTCGCTACTCCAACTTCGCACAGCGTGTCACCTTTAGCGGCGCATTCTATAAATGCAGAATCTTCTGGAGTGTAGTTCCATCTATAATCGGAACCTCCATTCCATACAGCACACATAAAAACAGAATCCTGTAACGGGTAACGCTTATTCGCATTAGCCGAGTTGCATTCGCCTAGTGCAAAATCAAGTTTTTCTTTTAGCGTCGGAGTCACCCAAACCAGGTCTTTGCATTTATAATACTCTGAACCCACTTTTGCAACGACTCCTTCTCTTTCACGGGTACACTTACTTAGCGATTCGTATACGGTATTCTTATCATTTACGCAGCGGACATTCAACCTTGCGTCACGTTCAATGCTGCTATTATAACCAGACGTAGATATATGGAAAAAGTACAAATCGCCAAGTTCATCTTGTGAATCGATCATTTGAATCCAAAATGCAGCAATGCGACCCAAATAACGACATTCAGAACCTTCACAAATTCCCATAGGCTTTAAATTAAGCCCCACGGTATTTCCTCCATTACCAACAATAATCTCACCATCAATAGTATCATTATCCCAACCAGTTGTAGATTTTAAGGCCCAATTAGGACATTTTTCTTCCAACGAATCTGCCCAAAAATGCTTCCTCACCCAGTCATCTATTGCTACCCATTCATCAAAATCCGACAAATGCCATCCATCGGGACATGCAATTTGCGCTTCGGCCCAAGTGTATCTCTCATCACCTTGACCAATCTTTTCGTCAGAATAGTTCAGGTTTTCGGCCATCCATGTCAGCTTGCCCATGGTAACGGTCTTGTAGGTTTTACCATCACGTGGATCAGTAAAACTGTCTGAAGTATCCCCCACTGGCGACGTTGTAGTAGTATCGTCAATTTGCTCCTGCGGAGTTAGAGGTTCAACTTGTTCAGAAGAACCGGACGATGAATCGTCACCGCATGCAAAAAGCAATAATGAAATTGCAAGAATCCACAAAAACCTTTTCATACTAGATATAAAATAACCAAAAAAGGCTGTTCAAGACCTCTCCCGTAAAAATTTTACATAAATTTGGCTTCATGAAACATATCGAAGTTGTAGCAGGAATCATTCAAGATGGCGACAAGATTTTTGCTACGCAACGCGGCTACGGCGAGCACAAGGGGTTCTGGGAGTTCCCTGGCGGCAAAATGGAAAGCGGCGAAACCCCGCAACAGGCACTCGAGCGCGAACTCAAAGAGGAACTCGCCATCCAAGTGAACGTGGGTAAATTTCTTTGCACCGTGGAACACGACTACCCCGCCTTCCACCTGACCATGCACTGCTACTTTTGCACGATTGCCGACGGCAAGGCGCCAGAACTTTTGGAGCACGAGGCGGCCAAATGGCTCGCCCCTGCAGAACTGCATTCCGTCGACTGGCTGCCCGCCGACATCAAAGTCGTCGAAGCCATTGAAGCGCAATAGCTTTTTTCTATCACTCAAGCAATTTGCTATTTTATTGTCATGAACATCCTGAAACACATCGCGACTTTTGCCGCAGCCGCAATTCTTGCTGCAGGCGCCTTCACCACCGCAAACGCTGCAGACGACATCAAAATCGTCAAGGTGAACGACAGTAATTTCGAAAAAGAAATCATGAAATCCAAAACGCCGGTCATCCTCGAAATTTCTTCGACCAGCTGCCCGCCCTGCCTCGTCATGATTCCCACACTCATCGGTATCGCTAAAAACTATAGCGACATCAAGGTCGCCTCGGTAGGTATCGACGAACCGGGCATCGACAAAATCAAGGCAACACTCCCCATTCAGGCATTCCCCACGTTCTTCCTGATTAAAGACGGCAAAATCGTGAACCGCCTCGTGGGCGTCGTCAAAGAAGAAGAAATCTTTGCCGCCATGCAGTATACGCCCAAGAAGAGCACCGCCAAAAACACCAAGAAATCCAAGAATTCGCCGAAAAACCTTGTTTGCAAGGTCAACGGACAGTTTAACGGCCTCAAGAACCTGGTGACTATCTCGTTCGAATTCGGCGACGCCGAAATCAAGAATGTCGACATCGTGACCGACGTATTCATTCCGCCCGAAATGGAAGACCACCGCGAAGACATTATCGCAAGAATGCGCGCAAGCGGCAAGGGCGAAGTCACCACCACCCTCACGGGCTTGCAAATTCATATCGACAACGATTGCCGATTCATGAAGGCGATGGACATGAAGCGTACTTCGACCTACGGCGAAATGCGCGCCGGGCTTGAGCTGCAAGGCTTCAATTGTAAATAATTTGTTTCAAACATCATTAAAGAGAGCAACCGGACTATCCCGGCTGTTTTTTTTATCCAAACTTTCATTTCGGATGTAATAAAAATAAAAGTTGAAATTAAGAATATTTTTCTATATTTGGGCGCGCCAAATTAATTTGGAGGAAATATGAATAACAAAGTTCTTTCTACTGCTACTATAGTAGTTGTTTCTAGTTTAATTTCTAGCGCCTGGGCCGCAAGACCCGAAGGCGATCCGACTTGCAGTTTTGTGGGTGGGGCATTCTTCAAGTCCAACAACACCCTGTATCTGGAATCGATCAACGACGAAAACGCAAAAGTCGAAGTCGATAACGATGCCGCGAATTGCATCAGCAACAGTAGAAGCGGCAACTTCAAAGTCATTGTTGAACGCAGCACGGCTCTGGCAGCAAACTCTACCATCACCTTGCCGGTAAACTACCAGTCCGCAAACGAATGCGTCGACCTGTACGAACCCCTCAGCTACGGCAAAGACGAAAACGGCATGTGGATTTCCGCCGAAAAGCATGACATTGCCGACGGTACCGCCCACAGGCCCATGCTGATGATTACCGATATTAGTAAAGATGAATGCCAGGGTATCAAGGAAATTGAATTCACGGCTACCGGCGTGAGCGTTTCTACGCAGACCTCCGTCGAGCTTACATTAAGAAGCGAAATCAGCAATCAGGGCGACTGGCTTATGCGCGGCTCTTACAGCTTTATCCGCTGGGACAAGGATCACGCCGACCTGGGTACCGTTTATGGTTATGCCGCCAAGAACAAGGGCGAAGTCAAAGCCGGCCAGTTCACCAAAGTCGGTGCAGGCGCCTTTGTTCCGCCGCTGCGCGCTTACCTGATTTACAAAGGCGACAAGGCTCTTCAAAAGTCTACTGAATCCGATGCCGCCGAACTGCCCGAAACGATTGGCGTAAAGCTCATCGACAAGAATAATGGCACTACCCGCCTTGCGCGCTGGAACATGGCCACGGGCGAAATCGTAAAGGTAAACGGCTGGTACGACCTCAAGGGTCGCAAGCTGAACAGCAAGCCCCAAAACAAGGGCATGTTCATCGGCAACACCAAGGTTCAAAAGTAATTATTAAAGGTTGGTTATGGAAAAGAAAGAATACAAAGCACCGGAAATGGAAATCGTGGATTTCGAAGCACAGGCTTGCTTGCTCGCCGGCAGCGGCGAAGAACCCGAAAGCTGCGATGGTGGTGACTACTGCGACGAACTCGGCTAGTATATAAGCCTCCGTTCAAGGTTTAGCAAAACAAGGCAAAGTAATTTGTCTTGTTTTTTTATTTTACATGTAATATAAATAAAACTTCTGTTCAAGCCTCATTTTTCTACATTGCGTTCCGCCAAAAAAATTTGGAGGAATCATGAACGGAAAAGTTCTTACTGCCACTACCATTGCGGCATTATCTTGCCTTGTTTCTACTGTTTGGGCCGAAAGGCCGAGTGAAAAGGCATCTTGCGAGTTCCCGGGCGGAGCTTACTACGAATCCAACAACACATTGTACTTGGAATCGGTCAACGACGAAAATGCAAAAGTCCAGATTTCGGAAGAAAACAAGAATTGCGTAAATGGATACGTCAACAATGGTGAATTCAATCTTGTCGTGGAACGCAGTACAAAACTGGCCACAAATTCGACCATCGTACTCCCCATGAACTATTCGCCGAAAAGTTCTTGCATCAAACTTTACGACCCTTACGCTTTTACTACCAATGACGAAGGCGTGTGGAATGTTTTCGCTTCGAACGCAGCAGGTAATGGTGTCGCAAACAGAGCCTTGCTCATGATTACCGATACCCAGCGCAAAGAATGCCAGGACATCAAGGAAATCGAATTTACAGCAAGCAGCTTGCAAGTCGTTAACGAACATACTCAAGCCCAATTGGAACGCGAACTTCATAATCCCAAGAGTGGCGCCAATGACTGGGCTCTCGAAGGCTCTTACAATTTTATCCGCTGGGACAAGGACCATGCCGACTTGGGCAAGGTCTACGGTTACGCCGCCAAGGACAAGAACAAAGTTCAAGCCGGCCACTTCACCAAAGTGGGCGCTGGCGCCTATATTCCGCCCATGCGCGCCTACCTTAAATACAGAGGTCAAACTCCTCTCGCCAAGTCCGTTGAATCGATCGTTGAACTGCCCGAAACAATCGACGTGACGCTTGTCGAAGAAGATGGTACCACCCGCCTTGCCCGCTGGAATACAGTCACGGGCGAAATGGTCAAGGTAAACGGCTGGTACGACCTCAAGGGTCGCAAATTGAACAGCAAGCCCCAAAACAAGGGCATGTTCATCGGCAACACCAATATTCAGAAATAATCACCGGGGGATTAGAGACTATGGAAAAGAAAGAATACGAAGCACCGAAAATGGAAATCGTCGATTTCGAAGCTCAGGCTTGCTTGCTCGCCGGCAGCGGCGAAGAGCCTGAAGGCTGCGATGATTATTGCGATGAACTCGGCTAATTAAGCCTGCTCGCCCACAATCACCTTGTAGAATTCAAGGAACTGGGCGGGCGAAAGTTCTTCGGCGCGAACGGTTGTCGGATAATCCAGAAGCTCGATTGCTTCCTGGATTTTCTTTTTGTCGTAAGCGCGGCCGAACGAGTTGGCAAGGGTTTTTCGCTTTTGGGTGAAGGCGGCGCGCACAAAGTCGAAGAATCCCTCGGGGGCCGCGAGCGCATCGGCCTTGGGCGTAAGGAGCATGGTGGCGCTATCTACATTGGGGCGCGGCGTAAAATGCTCGGGGCCAATCTTGCGGAGAATCTGCGTGTCGGCGTAGGCGGACACCAGAACCGAGAGGCTCCCATAATTGCTGCTGCAGGGGCTTGCGCAAATGCGCTCGGCGACTTCGAGCTGCACCATTCCCATGAAGCCCTTGGTCAAATGCAGTTTCGGCATCAGGCCCGCGATAATCGCCGTAGACACATTGTACGGCAAGTTTCCCGTGACCCAGGGCTTTTCGTGGGCATCTAAAAACGCCTGCAAATCAAACTTCAGAAAATCAATGTTTTCGATATGGAAGTTTTCGCGGCCCTGGAATTTTTCTTGCAAAAATTCCACGCACTGCTCGTCGATTTCGACGGCAGTGAGTTCCACGGCGCGCTCAATCAAGTGCTCCGTCAAGGCGCCGTGCCCAGGGCCGATTTCAAGCACCCAGTCGCCCGCATTCGCAGGCAAATCGCTCGCAATCATCTGCGCGGTAGGTACATCCAGAAAGTTCTGACCAAATTTACGGCGGCGTGCTCTATCCATACCGCCAAAGATAGAAATAAAAAGCCCGCAATTCAATTGCAGGCCTTTCAAGTTATACTTCAACGATTTTTCTAGAGTCTAGCCTTTACAAGCTTATACAAGTCGGCGAATACGGCATCGGGACTGCGGTCGGCATCGATAGCCGCAACACAGTCGCTGTAGTCGCGGGCCGCGGCAAGGTACCCCTTGCGCACCCTCTCGAAAAATTCGGCCTTCTCGCTCTCCAGTCGATCGGGTGCCTCGCCCCGCTTCGCGGTGCGCGCGCGTCCCCGCTGCACATCAATGTCAAGCACCACGGTGAGCTCCGGAAAGCAACCGTCGCAAGTGATCTCGGTCAGGCGCTGCACAAGGTCTGCGCCCAAGCCGCGGGCATAACCCTGGTAGGCAAAAGTGCTCCAGGCAAAGCGATCGGCAATCACGATCTTGCCGGCATCAAGCGCGGGCTGAATAATTTCGGCAATCACTTGGGCGCGTGCTGCATTATACAACAAAAGCTCGGTCTTGTCGCTCATGATTCCCTTGAAACTCGTATCCAAAAGAATCTCGCGCACGCGTTCCGAAATCTTCGCGCCGCCCGGTTCGCGCAGCTTCACCACGGAGTAGCCTTCCTTGGTGAGCGCATCAATCAGCATATCGATCTGGGTCGTTTTGCCCGAACCGTCGATACCTTCTAAACTAAAAAAATGCTTAGACGTTTTCATAGTAGATTCACAATTACTTTAAAAGGTAGAAAAAAATTATGGTACGCCAAGAAAATACTATCTTTACAACGCTTTTTGCAACGAATGGAGTTTTGTATGGCCTCTGAAAATGCGATTATCGAACGTGCCGAAATGTACCTGCGCAAGCTCTCTTGCGGAATCAACCCCCTGACAGACGAAATCCTGCCCGAAGGGGATTCCTGCAAACAGGAACGCATCAGCAAGTGCCTCGCCTACGTCGCATCGCTTTTGCAGCAGCAACTGAACCACGACCAAGTGGCCCCCATGCCCACCGCCGAAAAGCCGCGCGTAGCAAAGAAGAACGCGAAGCCCGCCATGCAAGATTTGGCCATCGACGCCGAAACCCTGAAGGGTTACCGTTTCTTCGATTACCCGGTTTCGATTTCCCGCGTGGTGCGCAACGTGAACGAACTTTTGCCCAAGAACATGAACCACCTGCTCTATGCCGACGTGGCAAACTTCCTGGTGCAAGAAGGCATTCTCGAAAGACAGTCCACCGAAAGCGGCACCGACGCCAATCTGCCCACCGCCAAGGGCGAAACCTACGGATTCGAAAAGGGCGAATCGGACCTGCGCGGCCACCACAACATTTATACGCAGTGCTGGCAACAGGCGCAGCAGTTCATTTTGGACAACATCCAAAAGTGTGCCGCAATTGCAAACGAACGCTTCGCCAAGCGCAAGGCCAACCAGGCTCAAGATTTTCAAGACGACCAGGAATACGCTCCGAATCGCGTGCAAAGGGAAAAATTCCACCTGACCGCTGAACAGCTGGCCGATTACCCCACCGAAGACACGCCCGTGCCCGTCAGCGAAATCGCTCGCCGCCTGAACACCCTTGTTGGCGAGAATATGGAACGCATCTACTACAAAGTCATCCGCGACTGGTACGTGGAACAAGGCTACCTTGAATTCAAGACAACGCCCGAAGGCCGCAGCGCATTCCTGCCCACCGAAAAGGGCTCCATGAGCGGACTCTTCGTGGAATCCCGCACCGGCAAAGACGGCGAACTCTACGACGTGGTGATGTACGATGCCAAGGCCCAGAAGATTTATCTGGACCACCTCGCTAGCGAAACCCGCTAATTCCCCTATGAAAAGGCAAATTAACATCTCGCTCATTTGCGCTCTTTTTTCGGCGGCACTATTTTCCGCCTGTGACGATGGTTCCTCCGCGCCCGAGGAGCCCGTTGACACCTTCGATGCGGCAGTGGTTTGCCCTGCGGAAGGTACGAACGCCTACGGCGAACCGAACCGTGGTACCTTTACCGATGCCCGCGATGGTCAGGTTTATAAGTACACATCTATCGGAAACCAGGTATGGATGGCCGAAAACCTTAAATTTGATGCACCTTACAGTTTGTGCTATGGCAAAATTGATGGATTCTGCGATACATTTGGAAGATTCTATTCGTTGCATGTAAATGGTGAACTTTTTGATTTATTTGATCAAGAACTGCTAGATACAATCTGTCCTGCGGGTTGGCACGTACCTTCTACAGATGAGTGGACATTATTGTCAATTACTATGGGTGAAGGAGCAGAAGCTATGTCTAGATTAAAAAGTCCCGATGACTTTGGAACATTTTATACGCCGGGTACTGATGATTGTGGATATAATGCTTTGCCCGCTGGGTATTGGCTAATGAATGGAAACGTTTCTGGAGAATACTCCTCATGCGTTTATTGGACTTCTACAGCCGCAAATGTGAATACTTCTTATTTGGTTGCATTCAATGGGAAAGGTATCTCCTTTGGAGTAAATCAGCCTAAGATGTCCATTCGTTGTGTAAGAAACTAGCACTTCAGCGATTTTTCACTACCCATATAACAATATTTTATACAAAAAAAGCCGTCGGTTAAGACGGCCTTTCTTGTGAATTGTTTCTTGAATACAATTCCGAATTCTGAATTTCGAATTCTGAATTACTCCAAGTCCTTGCCGTGGCACTTCTTGTACTTGAGGCCAGAACCGCACCAGCACGGGTCATTGCGACCGAGCTTCGGAGCCTGCTGCTGAGCGCGGCGGCGTGCAGCGGCGAGCATGGCGGGGTTCACCTGGCGAGTACCCGGAAGTGCGGACTGCGGCATCGGTTTTGCTTCCTGCTGTTCTTCAGAAATCGCATTCGTTTCAGAAGTAGCGGCGGTGCCTGCGAGTCCTGCGGGCTTTGCGCCTTCAGCGCTCATCTGCTCGGCAGATTCGGCATTGGATTGCTTCGCTTCGGGAGTCTGCGCGGCCTGTTCAGTGGCAGGTTCTGCGGCATTGTTCGCGGCAGCGGCTTCTTCGGCGGCCTTCTTTTCGGCTTCGAGCTGTTCCTTGCTCTTGAGCTGCAACTGGTCAGGCGACACTGTCACACCGTTCGGGAGCGTAATGCGGATGTTCAAGATGCGGAGCGCGGTGAGCGTCGCGATCTTTTCCATGCAGCCTTCGAACATCTTGTAGCCTTCGTTCTTGTAGACCATCAGCGGGTCCTTCTGAGCGTATCCGTGGAATCGGATAGAATCCTTCAGCTGGTCCATGGCGTACAAGTGTTCCTTCCACACCTGGTCAATGGTCATCAACAAGAAGCGGCGTTCAATCTGGCGGAAGTCAGCTTCCGGAATAATCTTCGTGAGCTTGTCGTAGCGGACCTTGCACAGGTCGATGATTTCATCGAGCACCTGTTCCGGCGTCTTGCTCATGGCATCTTCGAGCGTGAGGCTGTATTCCATGCCGAGGCTACGCTGCAAGTCAATGTGCAAGCCTTCCAGGTTCCAGGCTTCGGCGTAAGTCTTGGCCGGAATGTACTGAGACACCTTGATATCGCAGGCGTCTTCGATGCGGTTCATGATTTCTTCGCTGATGTCTTCGCCGTTCAGAATGCGGCGGCGCAGGCCGTAAATCACCTTACGCTGTTCATTCATCACGTTATCGTAGTCGAGCAAGTGCTTACGAATGTCGAAGCTCTGGCCTTCCACGCGGCGCTGGGCGCCACGAATCGAGCGGCTCACGATCGGGTGGGTAATCACTTCGTCTTCGCCCACGCCAAAGCGGGTCATCAAGTTCTTGACGCTGTCGCCACCGAAGATACGCATCAGGTTGTCGTCGAGGCTCAAGAAATACTGGCTGGAACCCGGGTCGCCCTGACGGCCGGAACGACCGCGCAGCTGGTTGTCGATACGGCGAGATTCATGACGTTCGGTGCCAAGCACATGCAAACCGCCAAGCTCGGTAACTCCCGGGCCAAGGGCAATGTCGGTACCACGACCAGCCATGTTGGTTGCAATCGTCACCTTGTCCTTGTAGCCGGCGTACTGAATGATTTCAGCTTCGCGACCATGGTTCTTCGCGTTCAAGACTTCGTGCGGAATGCCTTCCTTTTCAAGGAGGCCATGCAAATGTTCGGACTTTTCAATGGATGCCGTACCCACGAGGAGCGGCTGTCCCTTACTGTGGCGTTCCTTGATTTCGGCCACAATAGCGCGCCACTTGGCATCTTCGGACTTGTACACCATGTCCTGCAGGTCCTTACGGATGCAAGGCTTGTTGGTCGGAATCACCCAAGTGTTCATGTTATAAATCTTGATGAATTCCGTGGCTTCGGTTTCGGCGGTACCCGTCATACCCGAAAGCTTCTTGTACATGCGGAAGTAGTTCTGGAACGTAATCGTTGCAAGCGTCTGGTTTTCGCGACGGATCTGCACGCCTTCCTTGGCTTCAATCGCCTGGTGCATACCGTTGCTGTAGCGGCGGCCTTCCATAAGGCGGCCCGTATTTTCGTCAACAATGATGATTTCGGTATCGCGGACAATGTAGTCCACATCCTTTTCGTAAAGGTACCAGGCCTTGAGGGCGTTATCCAAGAAGTGTACCCAGTCGGCATGTTCGCCGTACAGGTTCGTAATGTGCATGAGTTCCTGAATGTGGTTCACGCCCTTTTCGGTCAGCTGGATGTTCTTGTCCTTTTCGTCGACCGAGAAGTCCTTGTTCTTAATCAGCTGTTTGGCGATTTCGTTTGCCTTGGCGTACTTTTCGGTAGCGTCTTCGGCCGGGCCACTAATGATAAGCGGCGTACGGGCTTCGTCAATCAAGATGGAGTCCACTTCGTCGACGATACAGAAGTTCAGTTCACGCTGCACCAGCTGGTTGGGTTCCACAGCCATGTTGTCGCGCAGGTAGTCGAAGCCGAATTCGTTGTTGGTACCGTAGGTCACATCGCTGTTGTAGCTCACGCGGCGTTCTTCGGGGTTCAGGCCGTTCACGATGAGACCCACCGTGAGTCCGAGGAACTTGTAGACCATGCCCATCTGCTTTGCGTCACGGCCGGCGAGGTAGTCGTTCACCGTCACCACGTGCACACCGTGGCCAGAAAGACCGTTCAGGTAAACCGGCAGGGCGGCGGCAAGCGTCTTACCTTCACCCGTCGCCATTTCGGCGATGGCACCTTCGTGGAGCACCAAGCCACCAATCATCTGCACGTCGAAAGGCATCATGCGGAACGGCTTCACCGATTCGGGGTAAAGTTCGCGGACCTTTGCGTACACAGAGGCGGGCAGGTAAACTTCCCATTCGTTCTTGCCGGCGGCAAGTTCGGCCTTCGCGGCGTTCACCGATTCCTGGAGCTCGGGGCCCAAGCGGCTAAAGTCAAAGTTGAATTCCGGCTTGAAAATGTTGAAGATACCCAAGCGGCGGTCGCAAGCTTCTTGGCAAACGGCGAATGCTTCGACCTTGATGTCTTCGAGGGTAGCGCCATTCTTGAGCTTTTCGCGGAATTCCGCACTCTTGGCGGCCAGGGCGGCGTCATCCAGAGCTTCCAGGGCTTCGCGGGCCTTATGGATCTGCTCGATGACAGGGCGCAGCTGCTTGACCTTACGTTCGTGAGGGGTACCAAAGATCTTGTGAAGAACGGTATCGACTATGCTCATCTTTTTCCTTTTTACGGCCGAGGGCATTGCCCGCGGTCCCTGATTAAAAATTACGGGGATAATTTAGCAAATAACATGCCAACTCAAAATCGTTTAGTCTTGAAACAAGGGCCTATTTCCGAATCTATCGCAGAATTTGGGCCAGCATCGCCTTGCAGCCCTCGTTTACATCGTCCCAAGTTGCCACAAAATCGCCGGTATACCAAGGGTCCGCCACATCGCGGCTCTTGTGGGCCCAATCCATCAAGAGTGAGACCTTGCGATTTTCCACCGGGCCAGATGTTTCACGGGCGTACACATCGGCCGGCAAAATCCAGCGGAGGTTGCGCAAATTGTTACGGTCCATGAGCACAATGTAGTCGTAATACTCGTAGTCGCGGGCAGTCATCTGACGCGCCGTCTTTCCACTGCAATCGATTCCGTGCATGGCAAGCATGCGGCGTGCCGGCGGGTACACCGGGTTCCCGATTTCTTCGGTGCTCGTCGCGGCGCTCGCAATTTCGAATTCTACATCCGCTAACGATTCAGCAGGCAAATCCCGCACCAACTTTTTCATCACGAATTCAGCCATCGGACTTCGGCAAATGTTCCCATGGCACACAAACAGAATCTTGATTTTCATAAGGCGAAAAATAGTATTTTTGTGTTCATGAAAAAGCCCGCAAACAAAGCCATTCGAACCCGCGTCACCCATGAATTCTCGGCCCTATACGACCGCGAATCCCGCGTGCTGCTGCTCGGCTCCATACCCTCGCCCAAGTCGCGCGAAATGGCATTCTACTACGGGCACCCGCAAAATAGATTCTGGAAAGTCATGGCAACCGTTCTCGGCGAAGAAATTCCCGAAACCATCACGCAAAAGAGGGCCATGCTCAAAAAGCATCACGTGGCGCTATGGGACGTTCTGGACAGCTGCACTATCGTAGGCGCAAGCGATACAAGCATCGAAGACCCAGTTGTGAACAACATAAAAGAACTAGTCAAAAAATCAAAGGTTTCACGCATCTTCTGCACAGGCGCCACTGCCTATAACTTGTACCAAAAATTTTGTGCAAAAGAAGTCGGCATCGACGCAGTCAAGTTGCCATCCACATCGCCTGCCAACTGCGCCGTATCGCTCGAGAAACTTGTGGAAGCGTATAAGAAGGTTTTATAATGCCCTTAAAGATTGTACGTAACGACATCACGAAAGTCAAGGCCGACGCTATCGTCAATTCCGCGAACAAGAATCCGATTTGCGGGGGAGGCGCCGAATACAGTATTTACGAAGCCGCAGGCCGCGAAACCCTTTTAGCCGAACATGTGAAACAGATGATCGAACGCCAGAAGCAGAAATACGGCTGGGAATTCATCTTACTCGGCGCAAACATCGCCGCGGCAGGCGTTAATCCGTAAAAATGGGCGTCCTATATTATCAACAATTCATTACGAATTACATAAAATGTAAAATTCTACGGAGTTCCAATTGTTGATATCTTGTGTATATTTTAAAATTGTTATTCCACAGGATTTGGACATATCCCACAACATATCCACAAATGATATATGTTTCACGTGGAACATACGTCATTTTACGATGATATTTCAACAATCTATTGCCAATCCTATTAGACAAATCCAAAACTTATCCACCAAAATAAAAAACATCGTGTTTCACGTGAAACGCGTTGTTTATATTATGTTTATAAAAGTTATCAACACATGCCAGTTGTCTTCCCGGACTTGATCCGGGATCTCCTATGTATTGACTGCAAAAATTTAAAATTTCACAGTACGCGGAGCGGCGCCAAAGCTGTAGAACGTAGCGGTCGCATCCTTGAAGTAGAGCGTTTCGGTGTTGTCGTCGTCGGGGGAGTACATCGACTTGAGCTCGGGGTAGTGCTCCAGCATGTCGACCTTCGGTTCGCGGCGGTCGTCGCGGACGAGTGTTCCGGCGACGCGGACCCATTCGTTACCGGCCTTGTTCATGGCACAGATTTCGACCTTGCCGTTCTTCTGGATCTGCTTGGAGCAATCCTTCGACTTGCCAGTCTGGATATAGAGCTTGCCCTCGAAAATGTTGGCGGTACCGAACGGGCGGACGCGCGGCTGGTCACCGTCTACCGTTGCCAAAAAGTAGGCGCCACATTCCTTGAGAAATTTTACGACTTCTTCCATAAGAATCTTCCTTTTTTAAAACATTTCATACCGGACTTGCTCCGGCATTTCTACTTGAACTAAATATACAAAAATAGTAGGTAATACTTCAACCCCTTCCTACCGTCCTGCCTACTTTCTCTCGATACAATTTTTCCATCTCCTTGCCGAAGCAACAGAAGATGACTTTCTTGACTTTTCGCGCCGGGAAGTCCCGAACCGTCTTCACGGCAATCTCGGTAGCGGCCTCCCAGGGGTAGCCATAAACTCCACAAGAAATAGCGGGAAAGGCGACCGTCTCGCAGCCGTTCTCCTCGGCCAAATCGAGGCAGCTTTTGTAGCATGATTCCAAAAGTGCAGGTTCGCCATGCCGCCCGTCCCGATAAACCGGCCCCGGAGTATGGATGACGAACTTGGCCGGGAGTCTGAAACCTGGGGTAATTTTTGCCTTGCCCGTCTCGCAACCGTTCAGGGGGATGCATGCCCTCAAAAGTTCCGGACCTGCCGCCCGGTGGATGGCGCCATCGACACCGCCACCACCCAGAAGCGAACAGTTTGCCGCATTCACAATGGCATCCACCGCAAGCTTGGTAATGTCGCCCTGGATAACTTCAATCTCAATCATAATAACCTCAAGTATAATATAGGTAATTATGTTCCACGTGGAACATAAACATTATTGTTGATTATGTGAATAGATGTTGAAAATTGTCTTCGATATAACCCTTCACACCATAATTTGTTATATTACTATACAGGAGGTTATATGAGGTTTTTTCTAATATCAGCAATTGTCTTGGCAGCTTTTTGCCTGTCTTTCGCGCAGCTTTTACCTAAGAATACTGCCGAAGACACAAATTCCATCAAACTAACCCGAGCCATGGTCTTTAAGGTGAACTACGGCGAGATTCCTTCCGAACCGGATTCAACTTACAGCGAATCCGAGCCGGACATCAATAGACCTAGAAGAGAAAGCCATTTCATCAGGAACTTTTTGATAGGGACCGGCGCCTGCATTACAGAAGCCACCATCGGGGCTGCACTCAATTCAAGTGGTCCTGTTGTATGTCCCTTGACTGAAGGCCTCATGAAATTTTAATGATTGATTATGAAAATCGAACACGTGGCCATCTGGGTAAAAGACATCGACAAGGTCTGCGAATTCTACCGAAAGTATTTCGGCGGGGTAGTTCACCCGATTTATCATAATCCGGCAAAACAGTTCACGAGCCGTTTCGTCACCTTCGAAAGTGGCGCCCGGTTGGAAATAATGCACCGCCCTGATATAGATGTTGGGACTGCAACGAAGCCAGAGGCCCAACATTTGGGATATGCACATCTTTCCTTTTCGGTCGGTTCAAAAGAAGAAGTGGACCGACTCACCCGGCAAATGACCGACGACGGAATCCAAATCGTAGGGGAGCCCCGAACCACCGGCGACGGGTATTACGAAAGTGTCGTCCTCGACCCCGAAGGCAATAGGGTAGAGATTACTATCTAGTACCACATCATAAATAATGAGACCAAAAAAATTGCAGCAATAAGGGAACAGCAACCACCGCACATAGAAAGCCTCCCTGAAAAGGTTCTATAGTTAAATATACATCCATCCCCTTGACACTTTGTGTCAAAATAGGGTTCAATGTGTTTGGTCACCTCGCTAACGTTCCACGTGAAACATTTCGAAAGTTCCAACAAAAAATGTATATTAAAGGTATGAGGAGAATATTTATTGTATTGGCAGTGGCATTTCTAAATGCCCATGCGGTCGACTGCATCCGACACACATTTGATTATTTCGCAACGAACTTTCAGGATCACGCCCTCATCATGCCCGGCGAAATGTTGCCGGATAGTCTCTATCAGGAACAAAACGGGCTGGTCTATACCATCAAGTATCACTGGACAGGCAATCACCTCGACAGTATGAACCTGTACCAATCTTGCCTTGCCCGCAATGTCGAAAAAAGATCCACCTTCATTCCCGACTGGAAAATTGACTCCACCAAGGTAGGCAAGGTCACGAAATACGACTGGAAATCCTTGAAGGACAAATGGCACTTCACCGTCTACCGCGCAAAGGATTCCGTCTATATCGATCTGAACAAGGAACAGCACCAGATATTCTACATCAAGAACGATACCATCCACGAAGTCAACAACTGGGTTCCCAGGAATTTAAAAACATACCGCGACCCCGATAATAAAAACAAGTGTATTCGAAAAAGCGATAATAACTTTATCATCGACACCTACGAATATGAAATGAAGGGAAACACCCTCATCCAGAAATCAATCAAGTTCGACCACAAAAAGTACTTCAAGGCCCCCGGCCCCTGCTACGGCGGCAACGAATACACCACTATATATTATAAGAAGGGTAAGTGACACTCACCTCGCTATGTTGGGACTATGACTATGTCATAGTCCTACACCCATCGGTCAGCAAATGAAAAAATGCAAGCATTTTTTCGCTTTCTGACCTCGGTTGTGTTTCACGTGAAACCTTATGAGGCGAGTGAAGCAGAAACAAGCTTGCTTGTTTCTCCCCACAGAGGATAACTCAACTACGAAACCAAAGTTTCGAGTTTCGTATATATTTCCGAGCCGATTAAGGTAGGACACGAAGTGTCCAAACAATTTGTCTTGCCGCACTTGATGCGGCATCTCCTTTTCTAGCTAAATAAAAACTTTACTATATTTTCTCCCATGAAAAAAGCAATCCTCATTCTATCCTTTATCGCACTGAATGTGCATGCTGTAAACTGCCTCGAATTTTTACGCAGCGCCTATCTTGAATACGGAATGAATAACAATTATCGTCCAGATAGCTCATACGCCCCCAGCTTTGTAGATGAGGGCAAAATCTATTATTCATCCTTCAAATACCACTATACCGACAATAGTTTAGATAGTATTGTCAAATGCAATAGTAGAGGAATATGCGACACATATAATTACAAGCAAACAAAAGAAACAACAGAATCCACAATCAAATTAACCAGCACAAATCTCAATTATAATCGATCCGAAATTAGTATTATTTTTCTAGGAAAGGATTCAACATATAGATATGTTTACGGCCTAGACTCAGGTAAACCAGATTCGCTCGAAATCGTCAACAGCATATTCTTACGCAATGACACCCTATATGATGAAAAATGGTATTCAGACGGCACACCCTATAGTTCTGGAAGTTATATAAGAACACCTAATCCCGAAAATGAAAATACATGCAATACAACTAAATATAGACTTGAAAAGAAGGATGATACATACGTCAAGTCAATTATCGAAAGTTATCAAGAATTCATAGAAACAACAGAAGAAGGATTCACCATAACCTTTAGCAATACCGATACAAAGAATTTCTTTGTCAAAGTCGGTCCCAATTTCACCACACCGATCCTCCGCAAAAACAAGCCGGCATTTATCCCCGAAAAGGCAAAACACTTCGACCTTCTCGGCCGCCCCGCCAACAAAAAATATATCATAAGTGTTCCACGTGGAACATTCTAATTACCATCCACTAACCACTGTCTACTGTCTACATCCTACTTCCTACTATTTTCTATTCACACAAAATCCACATTTATCAAAAACTTATCCACGGATATTTTTAAAAAGTGAAAGGGCGCCAGCCCTTTTTTTTGAATTTGTTAATTAGGAATACTAAATTATCTCGTGGACGTTAGATTGCTTCGCAATCATTGTTTGCTCCTTCGGAGCCAACTTGCTTCGGTTCGGCAATGAAAAATACCTAATGTATTTTTCGCTGCGCTCACCTCGCTAACGTTCCACGTGAAACACAACCAAGGTTTCCAAGCAAAAATATGTTCGCATATTTTTATTTGGAAACCGCAGGGTGTCGGCCTTTGGCTTTGCCAAAGTCCAAACAATTTTTAGGTTTTCATTGAATTACAGAGAAAACAAAAATCAGCAGAATCTCTTGAACCAGTTCTTGCAAGAACATGGTGTGCAGCTGTCCGAAGATGTTCTGGGCAAGCTTTATGATTTTGCGGACTTGGTGGTAAACACCAAGCAGTTCGGCAACCTGATTTCGGCAAAGGACTCCGAAAAGTTCCTCAGCCGCCACATCGCAGATTCCCTCGTTCCCTATATATATATAGTGAAGGGTGAATTGCAAGACAATTCAACTTCGAATTCCTCACTCCTCAAAGCGACCGAAGGGAGCGACCTCATACCCCACACCTGTAAGTGGGCCGACATGGGTGCCGGTGCAGGTTGTCCGATTTTCCCGCTCGCCATCGTGATGCCCGAAGTAGAATTCTTTGCCGTCGAACCCCGCCACATGCGCGTGGAATTCATGAACTACGCCAAGGAAAAACTCGGTCTCAAGAACCTGACCGTCGTGGGCAAGCGTTTCGAAACTTCGGGACTTGCCTATCTGGACTTTGTGAGTTGCCGCGCCCTCTCGACTTTCGAAAACGACTGGGAACGTGCCCAGCCGGGACTCAAGCGCGGTGGAAAGTTCCTCACGCTGAAAAGTTTCAACAATATTGTTCACCTGGAAAATGATCCGGAAGTACACATATATAAATATGCACTCCCGCAGGAAGAACAAGTTTACGCCTTAGTCACTCGAGGTAATGAATGAGTAAAGTGATAGCAGTCTGCAACCAGAAAGGTGGCGTTGGCAAGACCACGACCGCCGTCAACCTGGCCGCCAGTTTTGCCGCATTGGAAAAGAAGACACTCCTTATCGACATGGACCCGCAGGGTAACGCGTCGCAGGGTTTGGGCTATAACGAACTTCAAGATGTGGATATCCACGAAGTCCTGAACATGGCCGACAATCCGGATAATATTACCTACGACAATATCAAGGAAGCTATCCTCGATACGAGCCTCGATTACCTCAAGGTCATCACTTCCGGCCCGGACCTCGCCGTCATGGAAATCGAACTGGTGAACGCCATGAGCCGCGAACGCCGTCTCGAACGTGTGATGAACGTCCTCAAGCAGGCTTTCGAATTCATCATCATCGACGCTCCTCCGAGCCTGAACCTTTTGACGCTGAACGTGCTGACCGCAGCTACCAGTGTCTTGATTCCGGTTCAGTGTGAATACTACGCCCTGCAGGGTATGACCGAACTTTTCAAGACGATCCGCGAAGTCCAGAAGAACCTGAACGCAAACCTCAAGATCGAAGGTGCGCTCCTCACCATGTACGATTCCCGCCTGAGCCTCTGCAAGCAGGTCGCCGAAGAAGTCCGTGAAAACTTGAGCGATACCGTGTTCCAGGCAATGATTCCGCGCAACGTGAAACTCTCCGAAGCTCCGAGCCACGGCAAGCCCGCCATCCTTTACGATGTGCAGAGCAGTGGTGCACAAGCGTACATGAAACTCGCCGAAGAAATTTTAAACAAGGGTAAATAGAGCGGGAATTCACCCCCTTTAGAACTTAGTCCTCTACGCTCTTAATGAAGAAGGAATGTTCCAAGTTCTGTGCTCTACCTACTAACCACTAACCACTGTTTACTAACCACTATCTACTATGGGTAAAAAGTCTTTCGCACTGGGTCGCAGCCTCGCCGATATCCTCAAAGATCACTCTGCTCCGGCAGCCTCCGACATTCAACAGCCTAATCCACAATCCGGCGAAAACAATGCCGAAAAATCCGAAACTGTTGACAACTCCCAGAAAGTCGTCGAAATCAATGTCGAACTCATCGACCCGAACCCGTTCCAGCCGCGCAAGGTTTTCAGCGACGACGAACTGGTGGAACTCGCCGAATCTATCGAACACCACGGGTTGATCCAGCCGATCGCTGTCCGCAAGGTGGGCGACCGTTATCAGCTTATCAGCGGTGAACGCCGTACCCGTGCAAGCAAGCTCGCCGGACTTCCGACCATCAAGGCCCAGGTTTACGAAAACCTCGACGACAAGGCCATGGCCGAATGGGCCCTCATTGAAAATATCCAGCGTGTCGACCTGAACCCGGTCGAAGTCGCCAAGTCCTATCAACAATTGATCGATAATCACGGATACACCCACGAAGATCTGTCCAAGATTGTGAGTAAGTCGCGCTCCGCAATTACCAACAGTCTCCGCCTTCTCAAGCTCCCGGAAGTCGTGCTTTTGTGGATAGAAGAAGGAAAAATTTCGGGCGGTGCCGCTCGCGCCCTCTGCAGCGACAAGATCCAGAATCCCGAAGAAGTCGCCAAGCGCATTATCGAAGAAGGCCTGAACGTCCGCCAGATCGAAGCCATCGCCCGCGGTGAAGATATAAACCAGACGAGAGACGAAAGACGAGAGACGAGAGAGGGTGAACCGGAGCAGTCTTCAGAGGACCAGCCGGAAGTTCACAAGCCCGAAGTCGAAGCCAAGCCGAAGATGGAACTCAGCGCCGACATGAAACAGTTCGAATCCCGCCTCGAAACCTTCTTCGGCACCAAAGTCCAAATCAATCCAAGCGCCTCGACCGAGACCAAGGGTTCAATCGTTATTAACTATTATTCCATGGACGACCTTACCCGAATCCAGGAACTCATGGAAAATCGATAGATGAAAGGCAAGTATTATAAAGTTCAAATCATCCCGGAAGACTCCAAGGAAATCAAGAGCTACCGTATCAACACGAAGTGGTTCCTTTTCCTGAAAATCTTCTTGGTCGCACTTGTAATCGGTACCGGATTCCTTATTTATAATGCAGGCCGAATTGGCCGCATGATGGTGAACTACGAAAAGATCCGCACCGCAAACGGACAGCTCGTAAAGCAAAACGCCAACTACGAAGAACTCTTCTTGAGAATCGACTCGCTCTGGGTTCTCGAGGAACGTATCCAGAATATTTTAGGCACGTTCATCGAAAACGATTCGGGCAAGGTCAACAGCCTTATCGACAAGAGCAGGTTCGCCCACACGCCTTCACAAAAAATCGATGTCGACTACGAAGGCGGCTGGAAATCGCACGAAGACAAAGTACGCCTGGAACATATTCCGAACGTGATTCCGGTAGTTGGAATCGTGAGCAAGAAATTCAGCGAAATGGACGACCACCTCGGGACCGACTTTTCGTCCCAGATCGGAAATCCGGTGTTTGCATCGGGTAGCGGAGTCGTAGATTACGCCGGACCGAAAGACGAATTGGGCAACACGGTCGTCATCAATCATCAAAATGGTTATATTACCAGTTACTCACACTTAAAAGACATTCGAACCAAAAAGGGTCGCAATGTCGGGAAGGGCGAAATTATAGGAACAGTCGGGAATACGGGAAACAGCAGTGCCCCGCACTTGCACTATTCTATAACTAAAGATGGCAAGGAAATGGATCCCGAGCTTTTCATAAACTATTAAACCAACCAAAGAGGTAAAAAATGGCTACTAAAGAACAGGAAATCACTCAGATCGGTCACAGCGTGACCATTAAGGGAGACATCAGCGGTAATAGCGACGTGCGCGTTGCTGGCAACGTCATTGGCGGCATCTCTATCGAAGGAGAACTCATCGTCGAACGTCAGGGCGTGGTCGAAGCTGATATCAA
Source organism: Fibrobacter sp. UWB1 (assembly GCF_002210325.1). Lineage (NCBI taxonomy): Bacteria > Pseudomonadati > Fibrobacterota > Fibrobacteria > Fibrobacterales > Fibrobacteraceae > Fibrobacter > Fibrobacter sp. UWB1. Next base: position 4,979 of record NZ_MWQL01000017.1, on the reverse strand, counting down.
GACTAGCACTGCAGTGGTTGCCGGTTCTGTCAAGGGCAACATCGATTGCTCCGAAAAGCTCATCCTCGAAAGCACTTCCCAGTTCGAAGGCAATATCAAGACCAAGCGTCTCATTATCCAGGAAGGCGCTATTTTCCAGGGTAACTGCCAGATGGGTGCACCTCAGGTTGCAGCCCAGGCAGCACGTCCTGCAGCCCAGCCTGCCGCTCAACAGTCCAAGCAGCAGCCGGTCAAGGGTCCCAAGGATTTAGACCTTTAAGTCAAGTTCACACCTATATCATTAAACACTAATTATTTATATAAATAGTAATAGTAATTAGCGCCGTGAATAGTGGATAGAATTGTGAAGATGAAAACATAACTCATTGATGGTCAAAAAGTTATAAAACTAAAATCAGTGAGTAAAAATGTTGAAAACTTTCATTCTGTTCACTTTTTTCAATGTTGACAAATGTTGAAGTTGACTTTTCAATACCAATTCACAGGCGATACACCGAATTATGTTGAAAATCGGTATGATATGGGTCACATTTGGCAAAAAAGTGGAAAAATCTAGCGCATTGGTCCTATATAATAGTTATATTGTACAGACATAATGTCTTCAAAGATCCTTAAAATAGGTCAGATATCCGATATCCATATTGGAAACGGAGCAGAGCTCGTACAGGGAATCGACGTTTGTGCCAATTTCCGCAAAGCTCTGGATTCTGATTCTATGCAAAATTTGGATCTCTTGGTGCTGTCTGGCGATCTTTCCGAAAACTCGGACCCGGGCGCATACGAATACGTTGCATCCGCACTGAAGGACTACAAGAGTCCGTGGTGCATTATTCCCGGTAACCATGATGATCTCAATATCATGCGAAAGTATTTCGATATTGAATCTATGATTCATGGTGACAGATGTTTCTACCGCTACGACTTGAAAGGCAAGACAATGTTCTTCCTGGATAGCGGTTGCGGGAATGTTTCACAGGAACAGTTGACATGGCTGCAAGAAGAAGCTTCGAAGATCAAGGGCGAAGTCATTCTCTTCATGCACCATCCGCCTTGTTTCTGCGGTCACCGTTTCATGGACTTGCGTTACCACCTTGAAAACATGGTCGAAGTCCAGCAGGCACTTGCGGGTATCAATAACTTGACCCACATCTACGCAGGTCATTACCATCATCACTTCGAAGTGAACATGGGACGCCAGATTGTGCACGTTGCACCGGCGACTCAGTTCCAGATTGACCCCAACGTACCCTATTTTAATCTGAAAAGTGCCGCTCCGGGCTGGCAATTGATTGAATGGGGCGAAAAATCTGTAGAAACTACAGTTTATTTTGAATGAACCCCTTGAATTTTTTTAACTAATTGACTAAATTTGGGAAAAATTTGGCGGCTTAGCTCAGTTGGTAGAGCGTCGGAATCATAATCCGCAGGTCTGTGGTTCGAGCCCACAAGCCGCTAGTATTTTGAAAAAGAGGCTGATATGTCAAGACGAATCCTAAAAGTGGCGTTGTTGATGATCGCCTCTTTTTTCGTAGCTCCGGTGCTTGTCGCTTGCGATAGCGCCGATGACAATGTACCTGAAATGAACCAGGTGCAGGCATCCACTCCGAAGTCCGTGCCTATCGTGCAGGTTGATGCATTCACGGCCCCTTCCTCTTCTGAAATTTCTTCTGAAAAGGCGAAGCTCTACGTGAAGGCAAGTGCAGCTCTCGTGGAACTCGGTGTGCGTTGGTCCGAACGTATCGACAAGGCATCCGATACCGAAAAGATCCAGATTCTCAATGCCTACAATGTGGCCCGCGACCAGCTTTGCGCCCGCGTCGGTCTTGCCGGCATTGCCGAATACAACTGGATTACCACGGTTGCCGTGCCCGATCCGAAGAACAAGGCGACTTTCGAAGCTGCCGGAATGCGTACCGCGAACTAAGTTTTTGCAGTAAGCAATTTAGTGTAGTTAATACTAGATTTTCGTAATCAAATCAGTTTGACTTGAGCCGCGCCAGAATATATATTTGGCGCGGTTTTTGGTGTGTTGTGGTTTTCCACTACGGGGTTAGAATGTACACACCAATCGATTACGCAACAACTATCTTGTTATTCAAGATTTTCTGCATTGCAGGCTTTACGCTTCTTGCGTTCATTTATCTTTGCTGGTATTCCAGGTTCTGGACAGATGACGACTTTCCGGGAATGCGTCCGATGCGCAAGACTACTTGTGCAAGCTCTTCAGTTCTGGAGAATACATATTGTAAAAGTCCCTGCCATGTTCCTTTACAAAGTAAAGCGCCATGTCGGCAGCACGGTACAGGTCTTCGAATTTCTTACCGTGTTCGGGGAATACGGATATTCCTATTGAAAGTGAAACGTGTCTTTCTAAGGGTTCACCCTGAAAAAGGTGTCTTGCTTTATCCGAAATCATTGCGGCAAGCCTGATCGCCGTGTCGGGCTTGATATCGCGCAAGTATACCATAAATTCATCACCACCGATACGGCCCGTAATATCCATTCCCTTGAACGAATTGTACAGGATGTTCCCGATTGCCGTGAGTACGCGGTCTCCTGCGGCATGACCGAATGAATCGTTTATTTCCTTGAACTTGTCTACGTCGATCATCATCAAGGCACCGCGTTCATCGCTGTTTTTTTCGATGATACGGGAAATTGCGCTTTCGGTTTCCTGCTTGTTCAATAGACCAGTGAGCGAATCGGTCTTGGAGCGTTTTTCGAGTTCCAGTTTCAGCGACTGGATTTCAGTGACATCGTTGATGAGCGCGATAATCCCGTTGATGTTTCCGTTTTCATCAAAGACAGGTCGTTTGATAAGCTCCAAGTACTCGACCCCGTTTTCACCTTCTTCTTTAATGACGTAGTTGGTGCCCTTGCCAGTGCGCAAAAGTTCCTTGTCCGATTCCATGGCCTTCAGCGCATTTTCCTTGTCTTCGCGAATTTCTATGTCGGTCTTTCCGCGGATGGTCCAGTTCGGGTCTCCTTCGGTATGCAGGTGGTGCCAGTAGTGCGTCGCGAAAACGTACTTGCCTTCGGCATCTTTCAGGTAAATGTTCGACGGCAGTTCCTTCAGGATTTTTTCGACTTCGGAAAATGTGGCCGAGTCCTTTCCCCTGATGGCGTTGTTGATCCGGAGCATGACGAGTTCTTTGCGGAACGGCGGTTCAAAGTATTCGTTTGCACCGGCGGCAATGCAGAGTTTGTAGTCGTCAGAATCCGCGATTGTAGAAATGCCTATGTTCGGAATCCCTACGAAACGTTTATCTTCGTTCAGGACTTTCTGCAGCCAAAAGTTGCTCTGCTTGCACAGTTCCACATTGAACAATATGGCAGAAATATTGTCGTGCTGCTTGTCTACCAATTGTACGGCTTCTTTTTCGGAATCCACATCGATAATGGGGTATTCTTCCGAAAGCATGGCGCGGAGTTTTTTGAGGGAAGGACTATTGATTTGTACAAGAACAAGCTTGCGTTTCGCGAGAGGCTGAACTACCTTCGCGTCATCCAAGCTGAAAAGATTTTCGTTTTCCAGTATCTGCATATTCCCAACACTCTGTTATATTCATATATATAGTTTTTTCTGTAAAATGGAGTAAAGCCAGTTATTCCATCTTGGAATATTTATCCATATATTTGGGGATCGCAGCTGTAAAACCGGCGGTGAGTCCAGCCGTACCATAGCGTAGGTTCTTCGGCAATTCGATTTTCGAGCCAGCGGTTGAACACATCGTTGATGCTGTTGTTTATGGGGGTCACCTCGATGGCATGCAGAATTCTTTCGTTGCCGGATTTCGGTTCATCTAGCCAGCAAATGAATACGGGAGTTCCCGGGCGGTGCTTCAGCAAAAAATCCGGCAGCGGATTGATGTGCACTTTTTTTCCGAGAAACGTTGCTTCGACTGCACTTTCGATTCGGCTGTCCTGATCCATCAATAAGCAGAATAGATTTTTTTCGTCGAGCAGTCGCAAGAACTCGCGCGGGTTCCTTGCGTTCACGGAATAATTTCGTTTGTCTACAGAACGGATTCTGTTTTCGACAATGCGATTGAGCCATGCGGGCTTTAGTGGAATATAACTTGCCTTGAGTGGAATGCCCAAGCGGCATAACCACGGGCCAATGGCTTCGTAATTGCCGTAGTGTGCGGTAAGGAATATTCCGCCAGCGCGCATCTTGTTTAGTACAAATTCACTGTTGCTAGATAATTTATATGTAATTCCGTTTTGCTTGAACGGATAACTGCCAAAATCGTGTGGTAATTTTTTGAACGAACCGAAGTTAAAAAGAATATCGCCTACATGGTGCGTAAGGTTTAAAATAATTTGTTTGTATTCTTTATTATAAATTATTTTTGACGGGTTGGAATGTACAAAGTTCAGGTTAGATTGTACGACATCGTATTTCCAACCAGATACAAGCAGTGCCTTGTATAGTAGTTTTTCGAAAATGTAGCCAATCTTGAACAAGGTGAGTTAGTCCTTGTCCGCTCTAGGTTTCTTTTTGGAGTCGTTGGCCGATTCGCTAAAGGGGAATACGAACCGCCCGCGGAGAACGCAACCGGGGGCTCCCGGGTCGCATTCCTTTTTCCGCTTGTTGCAGAAGGTGTTTCTCAGGTGTCTGCATTCGTAACTCATATATGGAATTATAGAAAAGAACCGGGAAAAAAGAAAAAACGGTAAAAAACAATGCCTATGATCGGCTATAGTCAAAATAAATATGTTAATAGAGTGTTGATAAATTGAATATTATGTGGATATAGAACGAATGTTTTACAAAAAAATGGAAAAAAGTGAAAAAAAATGAAAAAAATGCGCAAAACCTCTTGACAATCGTCACATAAAGTTCTATAATTGGCCTCACCCTCGAACGAGAGAGCCGAAAAGCTCAAACGAACGAGAACGGAGGCCCGCGAGGCCGCCGGGAAGATTGAAGGAATCGGAGATGTGCTTAGTGACGGGTCCAAGAGATTTCTTGGAAT